>JBHLQA010000523.1:0-2507 GCA_048885285.1 Candidatus Odinarchaeota archaeon | reverse complement strand
TCATCTATGATCTTTAGTGATTTTTGAATTATTTTAGAAAATTAATTAATAATGATTTCTCTTTCAATTTTATTAATCTTCCGAAAATTTAATTTATTGCCCATAATCCAATAAAATAAAGAAAAATAAGAATTTTTATTATAATTAATCTATAAAAGTATTAAAAAATAGTTTTCTATAATTTAATAAAATTATAAAGAAAAATTTTTATCTGAAAAATTTAATTAAGTTCACTTTATTCTATTTTTTCTTAGAACCTTTTATATTTTGCATAGCAAAATCAAAATGAGTTAGTTGGTTTTTCAATTTCTCGGCTAATGACCCTAATTTCTGTGCTGTACTTGATATATCCTCAATTGATGCAGATTGTTCCTCTGTTGATGCACTTATCTCCTCAAGAGAGGAAGGTGTTTTAACAATTTCATCAACAATTTCTCTAATTTCAGAATCTGTGTTTTGAACAGCTTTTTTGATTCTTCTGCTAATTTTTGAACCTCATCTGCTACTACTGCGAATCCTCGTCTATGTTTCCCTGCTCTACCTGTCTCTATACTCGCATTTAAAGCTAATAAATTTGTTTGTTCTGAGATATTGCTTATGAGTTCCATTATACTTTAAATTTTATTTGAGGAATCTACAACTTCTTGAGAATCTGAAGCAATTCCATTAGTTTTAGAGGTTATTTCTTCTGAAATTGCATTTACTTCACTCACACTCGCTGCCATTTCAGAAGCAATATTTGCTACTATTATTGAAATTTCAGAACTAGAGTTTAACAAATCCCTAATTGTATTCTCTTGGCGTCGAATAACTTTAATAACATAAAAAAATGAATAGAAAACTAATAAAACAGCATGAGGGATCAAACATATAATAATAATAATCTCACCATCAAAAGGGTCTAGTGCAATTATTACAAATATCACCAACACAATAATGGATAAAATATTAATTGTTATTACTTTAAAAGCTAAAGATTCTCTGTTTAAACCATAATTTTTCTGAAAGAAGATGAAAGCTAAGATAAAAACTACTATAACTATTAAGAATTCATATACAAGCGGTAATTGAGGCATAATTAATTACCGAAAATTATTGTAGTCATTATGTATTGATTTTCAAAAATAATTATTATATTCTATCTCTATAAATATTGATTTTTACATAGAAGAAATTTTCTAAATTCTGAGGTTATCTCAATCATTATATTCGTTATATGTGATAAAATTAAAAAAAAAAAGAAGAGTTTTTATCGAGAACTGTAACCCAAATTAATTATAATTTTTCGAATAAAATTTACTATCCTTACTAAGCCAACTGAAATTGAGTTAATTTATCTTTCAAATTTTCTGCCATAGAACCCAATTTCTGCGCTGTAGTTGAAATCTCCTCAATTGAAGTGGTTTGTTGTTCTGCTGATGCGCTAATTCCTTCTATCGCGGCTGAACTTTCTTGGACTGCAACTGTAGCACCTTCTATATTTTGAGTAATTGTCATTATTAATTCAACTGTTTTTTTGAGACGATTACTGATATCTTGGATTTTTATTCCAGTGTTTCCAACAGCACCTTTAGATTCTTCAGCTAATTTTCTTACCTCATCAGCAACTACAGCAAAACCACGTCCCTGTTCCCCGGCCCTTCCAGCTTCAATACTTGCATTAAGCGCTAATAAATTAGTTTGCTCGGCAATGGAAGTAATAATATTCATAATTTCATTGATATCATTGGAAGATTGCATAACTTCTTTCGCATAATCATTTATTTCATTTGCCATATTATTTATTTCTATTAAGGAATTAGCTTGAGATTGAGTATTAGTAGAGACTTGTTGTGTTGATGAGGTAATTTCTTGTGAGGCTGCATTTACTTCATTCACGTTTGCTGCCATCTCTGTTGCGATATTTGCTACAAGTATAGAAGTATCAGAACTAGATTTCAACAATTTTTTAATTGTGTTCTCTTGACGCTTAATAACCTTGATTACATAAAAGAATGTAAATAAAATAAAAACAATAGCAGGAGGAACAATACAAAATACTGCGATTAATTCATTGTTAAAATATCCTAAAGCAATTATTGCTAATAAGAGGAGTATACTAGTAGATAATACCATGAATAATATAACTTTAAATACCATAGATTCTTTGCTCAATTTATATTTTCTCTGAAAGAAAAAAAAGACTAGAGTAAATACACTTACTACCAGCAATATTTCATACTCAATTGATAATTGGGGCATTTAATAAATCACCTTCATATTAAATCAAGATTGAATTTCTGTTTTTCTTTCAAAATAATAATAGAAATTCTTTTTAAATTTTTGTAAATAGAAAACTTAATTTTTGTGTAGGATTAAACTTTTTTTACCATTTTAATATCAAAAAGTGTAAGAATCTAGAAAATTGATAGTTTTATATCATAATAGATAATTATACTAAAAAAGAAAATAATAATATTTCATTTTTGAATTTTTATTATGCATGTAATTCCCAACAATTAAATTAA
>JBHLQA010000522.1:0-2509 GCA_048885285.1 Candidatus Odinarchaeota archaeon | reverse complement strand
TGCTAGGAAATTCAATGGTGATATTATAGTAAGAATTACATCTGACTGTCCGTTAATAGATCCAGATCTCATTGATCGTGGTTTGAACATATTTTTAAACGGAGATTATGATTACGTTTCCAATGGTTTTCCTCCAACTTATCCTGATGGATTTGATACGGAGGTGTTTTCTTATGAAACCTTAGAGACAGCATGGAAGGAAGCTAGGCTACCTTCAGAGAGAGAGCATGTCACACCTTATATATGGAAAAATAAGGATAAATTTAATCAGATAAATTTTGAAAATGATACAGATCTATCAAATTTTCGTCTAACAGTTGATACTAAGGAAGATTTTATTTTAATTGCAAAAATTATTGAAAACTTCCATGATAAGTGGAATAGTTTTCGTTTAAAAGATGTTATTAACTTTTTAAAAGAAAATACTGAATTATTGAAAATCAATGCTCAATATCAACGAAATGAAGGTTATTTGAAATCCTTAAAAAAAGATAATAGCATACAAATGAGTTAATAAAAAATTATTCGAATTGATAAAGAAATGAACTTACAGAATGGAATTTCCTTATGGAATAAAGCAAAAAGAATAATTCCCGGAGGTACTCAGTTATTAAGTAAAAGATCAGAAATGTTTTTGCCAGATGGATGGCCATCATATTATAAAAAGGCAAAAGGAATAGAGATCTGGGACTTAGATGATAATAAATTCATTGACATGACAATAATGGGAGTAGGATCTTGTATCTTAGGTTATGGTGATGAAGACGTCAACAATGCTGTAAAAAATGTAATTGATTGTGGTTCAATTTCTACTCTTAATACACCAGAGGAAGTTGAATTGGCTGAACTTTTAATAGAATTACATCCTTGGTCTGAAGCAGTACGATATGCGAGAACTGGGGGTGAAGCAATAGCAATAGCTGTAAGGATCGCAAGAGCATATAGTGGGAAAGATGTAATCGCATTTTGTGGCTACCATGGATGGCACGATTGGTACTTATCAAGTAATTTAGCCGATAATAAAAATCTAGATGGCCATTTGCTACCAGGACTAGATCCTAATGGTGTTCCAAGGAGCTTAATAAAAACAGCGATCCCCTTTGAATATAATAAAATTGAACAGTTAGAATCAGTTGTTGAAAAAAATGATATTGGTGTAATAATAGTAGAACCTATGAGACATCAATGGCCAAAAAATAATTTTCTTCATAAAGTAAGGTCAATAGCTGATGAAATTGGAGCAATATTAATTTTTGATGAAGTTACATCTGGTTGGCGGATGGGGTTCGGTGGAGTCCATCTAAAATTAGGTGTAAATCCTGATATTATGGTTTCAGCTAAAGCAATTAGTAATGGATTCCCTATGAGTGCTATTTTAGGTAAATTTGATATAATGGATTCCTCACAAACCAGTTTTATAAGTAGTACATATTGGACTGAACGAATTGGCCCAGTTGCTGCACTATCTACAATAAGAAAAATTATAGATCATAATGTGCCAGCACATTTAGATAAAATAGGCATGAGAATTGGAAAGGGTTGGAAGGATCTAGCACATAAACATGGTCTAGATTTAGAAATTTTACCTCCAAACCCATTAGTAACCTTTATATTTAATTATGAAAATGCTTTAGAATTAAAAACATTATTCACACAAGAAATGCTAAAGAGAGGTTATCTCGCAGGACCATCAGTCTATGTGAGCTATAGCCATTCTGAGGAAACCATAGATAAATATCTGTCAACTGTAGATGAAGTATTTACTATTATTAAACAAGCTTTAGATAGTAATAACGTATTGAATTTATTGGAAGGTCCTGTATGTCATACTGGTTTTCAACGTTTAACTTAATGTTTAGTGTTTAAATGTTATTTGTACAAAGATAAGGTTTTGACTAAAAATGGAAATTAATATTAATAAAAATAGATATATTGGAGATGGTCATCCATGTTATATCATCATGGATATCGCAGCTAATCATAATTGTAATCTTAAGACAGCAAAAAAATTGATTGAAGTTTCCGCACAAATGGGAGTGGACGCAGTTAAATTTCAAACTTATTCAGCAGATAAATTATATTCAACAAAAACACCTTTATTCTCATCAAGTTCTATCCCTCCATATGAGTTAATAAAAAAATATGAGCATCCAAGAGACTGGCTTCCCATTTTAAATGATTTTGCAAAAGAAAACAATATTGATTTTACATCTTCACCATTTGATTTCAGTGCTGTAGATTTATTAAAGAAAATTAATGTACCATTCTATAAAGTGGCTTCTCCTGAGATTGTTGACTTAGAATTAATTGAATATATGGCAAAAACTGACAAACCAATAATATTAAGTACTGGAATGTCAAATATTGGAGATATTGAGGATGCTGTTAATACAATATTAAAAACTAATAATAATAAAATAATTATTTTACATTGTAATACACTTTATCCTACTCCGGTTAATATTGTTAATCTTAAAGCTATTAAAACGCTCAAAAAGGTATTTAATTT
>JBHLQA010000521.1:0-2517 GCA_048885285.1 Candidatus Odinarchaeota archaeon | reverse complement strand
TTAGATTGTAATAAAAAAACCTTTTCAATTCCAGATTGAGAGTCGCATACTTCAATATCAAAACAGATATTATCTGATACGGTGGGATCTTTAGGAGTACAATCTTCATCAACAAATTGTGGTTTAATATTATCTGCTAAAGTCGTGAAATTAAAAAAAGAGGATTTTAAATTATGTCCTGTTATTGTTACATTGTAAGTTTCATTCGCTTGAGCTGGAAGACGAAAACTTACTTTACCATTGATATCACCATAAATAGTACGATATTTTTTGTCAGTTGTTTTTAAATTTACTCTCGCGTAAGGAATCGTTTTACCATTAATGTCTCTTATTATTGTAGTTATTAATTGACCCTCGTAAATATCTTGAATAAACGGATTAGATGCGTTTACAGGTTTATCAGTGTAGATATCAACTTCGGGATCACCTAATAAACAATAAGTTAATAGATTTTTTCTTTCAGGTTCATCATAGTTCTCAGCATCAACACGCTCGTCTTTAAAATAATCACTATTCATATATGTAACTTTTGAGTCATATAATGCCTTTCCTGGTTGGTATTTTTTGTTTTGAAAAAACTCTTCCCAGAATAATTTCGCATTTGCTCTATTCATAATTTCGAGATTTAAATCATTGGGCATATACCATGTAACCCGAAGAGAACCAATGTATCCAATTGCCCCTGAATTTGGTCTTTTTATTAAAGTCTCTCCAATACTATCATCATGACTTTCTGAGTCATAAGGACTGGTAGTACATGCAGAAGCGTAAATTAAAGAGGGCATATCTATGTTATTACTAGCACTCGCATCTGTAGAGGTATAAATAGTACGGAAAGTACCCACACCAATCTTATCAGTATATACATCAAAATTACCATGACCTGCAAATACAACAGTTGAATAACCAGAATTTATTGAAATAGTGAAATTCTTCTGATTTAATGCAGAATGCGTACCCGGAGGTGTATAATAAGCCGCATTATAATTACATAGGTGAGTAAAATTCATTTCATTTTGAGTATAATGTTGCCAAATATATGTTGTCAAACGTGCTTCATCCTCACCATCAACATCACCATCTTCTCCTGGTACATCTGAAATACCCCCCGCTAGTAACATTCGACCCATCCAATTCTCAATATATGGATCAGTCTCATATTTCAAGGTTTTATTAATCATTTCAGCAAGTTCAATCTCATCACTAGCAGGCAAACGACCGACATAGACTTCAGGAATCCAATCTATCTCATCCTGACCTCCTGTTTTAAAGGTAGATTCACCAAAAATATCATTTCCATTGCTATCCCAGGTTCCTGTTAGATCCGCATAATAATAATCTGTTGGTTTATAATCAGTTACCCCTCCTACTTTCTCTGATTCACCCCAAAATCCAACATCATTATTAAGTACCTCTCTTATAGGGATTAAATCACTTTGGGCATCTCCAGCTAGAAGAACCCATTGAATATTCTCTTTTTCATAATATGACTTAATCATATTACGAATTCTTTCAGGATCATCTCTGCCAGGATATTGTGAGAAGTTACTTAAAATAATGGTTTTCACTCCCTTTTCGTTTTTCCACTCCATTAGGGGTTTACATGCATTTACAAATGCTTCATTGCCATCAGGAGTGATAATAAGCATTTCAATTTTCGAGTCATACCACATTTCATTTAATTCACCATAAGGTATATCTGTTAATTCATCCAAATCCACATCAGGAATACTATCTGCTAAAACATTTATTTTTATTGAAGAGGTTATATCATTTTCCTCTAAAAAGGAGTACTTCAGAGGTATAGAAGGAAATAGAATAAATAAGATAAATAGTAAATAAAAACACTTTTTGAAAGAAACTTTAAACATACAATATCAATGATGAAAAAGTAAATTGACTTTTATTATTTATAGAAATAAGAATATAAAAATAATAATTTATTTGTTAATATGTAAAAATAAACTATTTTTATTTCTATGGTTACCAGATACAATTATTGTCCATATTGCCATAAGAGAATTATTTTT
Organism: Candidatus Odinarchaeota archaeon; assembly: GCA_048885285.1. GTDB lineage: Archaea > Asgardarchaeota > Lokiarchaeia > Sigyniarchaeales > SOKP01 > Loki-b32. The sequence continues at coordinate 487 of JBHLQA010000521.1, read as the reverse complement.
AAAATAGAAATTGATGATATAGATCAGTCGCTTTATCCTGCACCGGTTTATATTCATCATAAAGATGGAAATTGTGATAAAATTTCAACTTTTTATGTAGATAGTTTATTAAGAGTCTCTTATAAAGAACTTGGAAAAAAAAAGTCGATTACTAATCATGAGATCAAAATCCTCGAGGCTATATAATGGATTTTCCTCATAACTAATTGAAAAAATCTTAAAATTATTAATTAATTTAAACTTTATAATTATTGATTAAATTAAATTTGAAAATGTTCCTAATTAACACTAAGGAACATAGAATATTACTTACATTATCAGATATTTATTTTAGATTTTAGAATATGGTTAACAAATTAGAAGAGATAAGTGGAATAGGTAAAGCTACAGCTGAAAAAATGCAAGCGGCTGGTATTGATTCAATTCAAAAATTAGCATCAGTAAAACCAGAGGATTTAGTCAAATTAAAAATTAAAGGTGTAGGTAA
>JBHLQA010000520.1:0-2526 GCA_048885285.1 Candidatus Odinarchaeota archaeon | reverse complement strand
TTTACGAGATTAATTCCATGTGGAATAACTCTAATCTTTTCTTCTGGCACATTAAAATTTAATGCCCATATTTTCTCATGTTGAGAATGTACAATAAATCGGTCAACATTTTTAATGAAAAACTTTTTATAAATTAGATCATAGAATTTCATTCTATTTTCTTCTCTTTTTTTACCATCAAATAAATTTAACAAGTACATACTCCTAAGTGTTCCATGAGCTGTAAAAATTAATGGTTTTTTTCTTATTTTTGATACTAGTGTTGCAACGTCATTTTGAAATGTTCTAAATGAATGGACATGAATGAGATCATAATTATATTTAAAAAAAGAAAAAGGAAGAGTAGGGGTTACAAAATAATGAGATTGTCCTAATCGGTACCTAATAGGAAATCTATGCACTTTAACCTTATCTATTACTTCAAATTTAGGCAGTTTGTTGGATATTAATTTATGAGAGAAAATATTAGTTGTAAAAATCCTTACATCATGACCTAAAGCTGCTTGTTGTTTGGAAATATTAACGGTATGAACTACAGGTCCACCGTATCCATACGCGGGAGCATAAAAAGGGACAATTCTGAGAATTCTAAACATTTTTTTATTATTTAAAAGACAATTGAATAATAACAATAATTAATAAATATAGAAATAATTTTTTGTTATACATACTTAAGGATTTGATTATTATCTTTTGGAATATTCGAAAGTTTTACACCGATTAAAGTTATTTTAAATTTCCAAGGATTAAAATTAGCTAAGAATGATATATGGAACATTTATAATTCGACTTTAAAAACTTAAGATAAATTTTTAAAGCTATAAAAAATTGGTCAAGCTATATAAAATAATTTCGATTACATAGAGAGATTTGTAGATTAATTGAATATGTTGAAAAGGATAAGATCAATTGATTTTTTAAGAGGTTTAACTGTTTTTTCAATGATCATTTATCATCTATTTATATATTGGGTTCATAACAAAGCACAAAATTATGGTCCATTTGCAGAAATCTTTCATTTTTTTGGATATTTAGCAGCACCCTTCTTTCTAATAATCTCAGGTATAAGTTATCATATTTATATTAAAAGAAAAATTGATGAGGATCAATCAAAATTAAAAATCTTTTTTGAAGTTTTAAAAAGAGCAATTTTTATATTTACTATATCAACAACCTTTCAACTACTTTTTGGATTTATATTCGACATGAAAATTAAATTTATTATTTATTGGAGTGTCTTTCAAATAATATCATTTTCTATGGTTTTATTCTATTCAATTCAATTCTGTAAAAAATCCTTAAGGATATTAATTCACTCAATTTTAATAGTCTTCTTTATAATATTTGAATTTATAATTAAAGCTTATAATATTTTTTTTTTATATTTATTGGTTGAGGGAACTTTTGAATTTATCCCTTGGGCGAGTTTTTTCTTATCTGGATTGATCTTTGGTGAAATTTTTCTAAGTTTTTCAAATGAGATAATAAATAATAAAATGACTTTTTTATTAGCAATAGGAATATGCAATACTGTATTTATTATTATTTGGATAAATATATTTGATTATTATTATTATGTGCCAAACTTTTTTCCTTTTTTTATAATGATGATAGGAATTTTCTGTATATTATCATTTATCTCTTATTACCTTTTAGATATTAGAAAATATAAATTCTATTTCCAAGAATCATTAATTCGGTGGGGTAGAATTGCTTTTTCAGTATATTATATTCATTTTGGAGTAATTGCGATAGGGAATATATTTTTTCCAATTTTCCTAAACCAAATTTACACTAATGGATTTTTACTATATCAATTTATAATAATATTAATTTTATTTTTTGTTGCCCTCGTAATATTTACAAAAATCTGGCAAAAATATAACTATATTTTAGGAATTGAGTGGATTATGAATAAATTTTTAAAAAAAACGCTTTTTCTTCAAAAAACTCAAGAAATAAAAGCTCAATCACCTAAATAAATGAAATGTTAATAAATAAGAAATAGATTTGTAAATTTCAAAATAAATATGTTTTCTTGAATATATTTCTATATTGGACCAATAATGAATTCTGACATCAATATTTTTATGTTCTTAAAAATTTTAGAGTTTAATGAAAATAAGAAGACTTTTTCTGATGATTGAACTAATTTTAATCATAATTTATTATTTAATGGTTCTTCTTTCGATAAGCATTCTACCTATTAACATTATTCTTGGTTTTTTCATTATTTTTATTCTACCAGGATATAATTTACTAGATATTTTAAAACCTAGCTCTAAAATAATAGAAAAATTAGGATATTGTATAATCTTAAGTCTTGCGATTGAAAATATTTTCATGGTACTATGTTATGCTATTTTATATAATAATTTAACTTATCCGGAAGTAGCGACTTTAGGTTTTATTTTTAACTCAAGTGTATTAATTACAGCAATTCTGATAATAAATTTGATATTAATTATTATTAGAGAATACCTTCAATTTAAATCTAAGACAGAATTTAATATAATTCATTCAAGA
>JBHLQA010000519.1:0-2526 GCA_048885285.1 Candidatus Odinarchaeota archaeon | reverse complement strand
GTAGAAACACTTTAGATTTCATCCGTATTCTAAATAAAATTTTCCTAATCTAATTTTATAATTGCACCATATTATTAATTGTTTATACTCTTCTCCGATATATCCTTCTCGAACAATTAAATTTATAATATCAGAGTACATAATTTCTCTTTTTCCACCTAAGATTTGATTAAGCCTTCTAATTATTTTTTCTAACGTCTTACCATTCCTAATTGGATAATTATTTATCTTTTCTATATTTCTTGGAATTTGACTCATATTATTCTAACAATTTTGAGAATATCCTAATAAATATTAAAAATTCACATAATAGACTAAAATAAATCTAAATGAGATATTTTAAATTCATATTTTTTTATTTTTTATCACCTCTCTCCTCCCTTATGGAAAATTCTTCCATTCTATAGAAATGAAACGTCTTTTAATAATAAGATAGTTCTACAAAAATAGAATAAAGGATGTTATAAGTCTAATACTTAAAATTTATTGTTTAGAGTGTTTAAAATTAATCAAATTGATAATATACAAAATGAATATGAGGTCTGTCCTGAGTGCGGAGGGAAAATTATCCTTAATAGCTTTGAAAATATTTGTAAAGAATGTGGATTAGTAATTAATAATTTTTATAGAGAGTCTTCGTTTATTTTTCATGATTTAAAAAGTAAAAATTCTATAAGTAAGCAATATGTGGCATTAGGAGACCGAACGGATTTCATAGGGGGCTTAGGTTCTTTTATTGATTATGAAAAATCTAAATATCTTAAAGATAAAAGCGGAAAACTATTACCTCCCAGTGATCAAAAATTATTTAGAAGACTTAAAAAAAATTATGCTCAATTTTTAAGAATTAAAAATCATGAAACAGAATATAGAATTTTTAATATTTTAAATAAAATTTCGCTCTTTCTCAATCTTAATAAAAATATTCGAAATAATGCTGCTTATTACTATAAAAAAATTATTAAAAATGAAGAGAAGGTTATTAATAATATTTCATTAATAGCTTTTTGTGTTTTTTTTTCTGCTAGAAAAGAATATCATAATGCCCCTATAACAATTAACGAAATTTCTGAAGCATTTCAAAACTTCGGTCACCGAGTAAATCCAAGATTAATTCTAAGAGATGGAATTAGATATAAAAGATATTTAAATAATGATTCTATACCACATAAAAGTGAGGATTATCTTATTAGATTAGTGGATGAAATAGCTAAACATGAATGTTTAAAAGAAAGAATAGTAAAAAAGGGAGTAATTTGGTCAAAATCAGAATTCCAAAATAATTTAATTATAAAATGTCGTGAAATTTTGAGGGATTTACCAATCTGGAAAAGAGGTGGTAGAAATCCATTCATTTTAATGGGTGCAATTATATACCTTGCAGATAAATTGCTAGCTAATGAGCATAATCAAAAAACAATTTTAACCCAAAAAATCATATCTGAAGCTACTAGCATCGCGGAGTATTCTATACGAGATCATTATGTAAATCTTCTAAAACCAATATTCATTAACAAATGATGAATGAGAAGTTTCTAGATCTATTAATCTTAGTATTAAAAATCCTTATTTATTGTCAATACTAATTTAATTATGATTAGGATTATTATTTTGTGAATACACCAAATTTTTTAAATTATACAAATTTATTAATACTAGCTTTATAGAGTATTGAGAGAAAAATTTATCTGCTTCTGTAGTGTAGTTCGGTCAATCTGATTTAGTTTTGAATATACTATAATTAGGATTATGCATCCGAGGCTCTCACCCTCGGGACCCGGGTTCGAATCCCGGCAGAAGCAATTATCAGCTCATCTTATTATAGAAATTTAGATATTAATAATTTTTTTGAGAAATAATAATGCTTAATTTTTATTGATCAAAACAGAGATTCTATTAAGGATATCAAAAATATTTGATAAAACCTTGGTGTATTTTTCTAGCATTTGCAAATGAATCTCATTTTCTAATTTTGCACTAATCATTTCTATTTTTTGATAAAGTACTGTTTTTAATAAATTTAATATTTCAATATATCTATTCGGGCTTATTTCATCTCGTTTTTTATTAATATATATTTTATTTTCAAGTTTAACATTGTCTTTATTATCAACGATTAAAATTTCTCTATTACAGGTTGGACAAAATGTTAATCCCTCACTATTTTGAAATATCGGGTTATTACATACAGGACAAGCCTTATTTAGCATTTTATTTCCAGATCTAAGAAGATCTGCCATTTTTTTAATATTATCGTTATTCATTCTTTTTTTTGATTTAATTGAATTATAATTAAAATCAAAGAAATTATAATCTAGGTTAATTAGTCTTTTTGCCTAATTTTTAACAAATTTACAATATATCCGGAGATTCTATTCCTTAAATGCTTTGAATCTATTTCAAGATAATTATCCAATAATTTTTTATTTTTTTCAAAATCAGTAGTAAATACATCTGGGTATTTTGTTATTAATTCCTTTGATACATTTTTTATTAAAACCGTTCGTACCTTTCCCATTTCAATAA
>JBHLQA010000518.1:0-2527 GCA_048885285.1 Candidatus Odinarchaeota archaeon | reverse complement strand
ATCACCCCCAAAAATAGAAACGGAAACAATTAAGTCAGAAAAATTGATTAAAGAACATATAACAAAAGAGGAAATCGAACCAATTAAGCAAGAAGTTGAAACTTATTTTCCCGAATCAATTCTCTCTGGAGGGATGGCCCCTCTCGAAATGCACAAAGGAGAGATACTCGAGGGAGAATCAAGAAGAGAATGTCCTAAATGTGGAAATAGAAATAAAACCCTTATCAGAGAAATTGTTGATAAATCTAATATAATTTGTGATTATCCACGTATATTTGGAAAAAAATATCATTGCGGTGAATGCGGAGTAGAATGGCGAGTTCCGGTTGAAATGTAACCATAATATTTTAGTTTTTAATTATTTCTATATTTCATATAAGAATTCTGAGATAATCATGTAAAATCAAATTAAACATGTTCGATCTTATTTTTAAATTACATTCTTCTTTTTAATTTTTATAATAATAATAACTTTGAAATTATTAAAATCATGAATGATAAACATATCAAGAAAGAAATAATGAATTTAGAATCAATGCTCGATTACCAAGAAAATTCTGTGGTGAGTAGAACTTTAATAAATAAAGATGTCGGTACAGTAACTTTATTTTCTTTCGATAAAGGCGAAGGTTTAAGTGAACATACAGCTCCATTTGATGCCTTAGTTTTTATTTTTGATGGAGAAGCCGAAATAACTATTTCAAATGAGAAATTCCATCTTAAAAATGGTCAAATAATTGTCATGCCTGCAAATGATCCACATACTTTATATGCTCTTGAGAAATTTAAGATGATGATGATAATGATTAAATCTTAAAAAGTTAATCAATAGTTTCTTCCTAATTTTAGAAAAAAATATTAAAGAATATCTTTTTTTTTGAAAAACGTTTTTTTTCAAATTCTATGATTTGCTAATGTTTTTAATAAAAATATACTCATAATGAACATGATAGTTATAAAAAAAATAGCCCAATATATGCCAATAATACCAAAAGCATTTGAGAATGGTGCTAGAGTTGTTGGTACTAATGCAATTCCTGTAAAATAACTGGCCGTTAATAAACCTGCTAAAACTCCTCGTCTTTCTGGAGATAAAATCTGACAATAATAGGTTAATGATGTATAAAGAATCCCACCAGAAAATCCAGTTAATATCCAAGCAATTGTCATAAAAATAAATTTGACTGAATTACTAATATCTCCAATAATTAGTAATGTCATAATAGAAAGAAATAGTATCAGTGAACCCATAATTAAAGGAATTTTTAAACCTTTTTGCTTTATAATAAAACCTGTTATTAATCCTGTTATTGCTGCTCCAATCCCTGATAAACCAAGAATATTTCCTATTGTTTCTTCATCTAAAATATTAGATTCTGTTAATATTTTTGAAGTCCAAATATTTATTGCTAAGTATGTATGAGCGAGTAAGAATGCAGATACCATCATTAGAATTACAATTAATCGGCGCCATTCCTGTGATATTTGAGATATTAATATTCGAATTCCTGATTCTTCCAGAATCTTCTGAGGAGGTCTAGAAGTTATAAGAAAAAAAATCAAGCAACAGCAAGTTATAATAATAAATAAATAATATATTGACTGCCAACCAATTAAAATCATCCGAGAGGCAATTATAGGGCCAATACCTACACCAAGATTAGCGCTAGCTCCTAAATAACCCATTTTTTTAGGTATATTAGAAGAAGAAGTAATATCTGTCATTAGTGCTATAAGAACAGGATTTATAAATCCAAACCCGATACCTCCAATAATATTTGCGATAACATACATTTCTAGATTTAATGATAGGGCTGCTATTAACATCGCTATTGCAAATAAAATTAACCCAAAAACTAATACGGGGATTCTACCTTTAATATCTGATATTGCACCCGAAAATATTTGAGTAATCGCAAATGGAAACATAAACGCTGGAATTGCAATTAATATATCATCAGGAGTAACTTGAAATTCAGAAGAAAGGACATCAAATAAGACGTTAATAATATTACCTGTTAAGGGACCTAAAAAAAATAATAAAAATATTACAAATTCAAGTAATTTTGAAAAGTCAGAAGGACTTTCTTGGACTTTTTGATTCATGTTTGCAAGTATTAGTAATTCTATTTTAAATTATTGTTTTTTTAATTTAAAGTAGACTTATATATATTATTAATAAAATAGTAAAATTTTTAGAGTATCACCTAAAATATAGTAAAAGGATGCTCGTTACTAAACAAGCCATTTCTGAAGACCTAATTCAAACAACTCAGTATTATTCATAGAATACGCCAGTTATTTAAATATTAATTTGGACTATCAAAATCTTAATGAAGAATTAAGAAATTTACCTGGACATTATGGTTCTCCAGAAGGATGCTGTCTTTTTTGAACTAAAACTTTGAATAAATATTAGATACTTATTAAGGGGAAATTTCAATTGGAATATGACGAATCGGTAAAATTACTTCAGTTTTTCCATTTCTAAATATTTTTTTAAAAAAATCAGCATGTTCTGTATGGA
>JBHLQA010000517.1:0-2529 GCA_048885285.1 Candidatus Odinarchaeota archaeon | reverse complement strand
CGCCGGGAATTGAAATCCCGAGTAACCTCGAAATGAAGTAACTTCCCGGGTCGCGAGGTTGGGAACCTAGCATACTAACCACTATACTACGAGCGCCTTTAAAAATAAAATTTATGATTTTAGAGTATTATTATTATTATAAATTTCATAAATTAAGATAACAAATTAAATCTTTTTGTTAACTAATCCGAGAACTTATTTCGTATCAGTATATAGTACAAATAGACAATCTCCATAAAAATATATCTACAAGTTACCATGTGTTCCATAATATTTACATTAGATGAATACTGATTTGATGAGGTCCTGAAATTTTTTTTTTTTAACAGGATAAATATAGAAAATTTATCAGAAATTTAATGAAAATAAAAAATCTATAATAGAAAAGATAATGATGAGGAAATAATAGTGTCTAATGGATTTATGGTAAATGAAGAATTACGTGATTCAGAGAAAAAATATAAAATGATTTTAGATAATGCTAATGACTTAATTACTATTTTAAATGATAAATTAGAACACGAATATATTAATGAGAATGCATTTTTTGATAGTTTGGGCTATTTAAGAGAAGAGTTAATTGGAAAGAATCCACTTCTTAACATTCATCCAGACGATTTGAAAATAGCCACTAAAACAATAAGAAATATTTTTAGGTATGGGGAAAGTAGAAGTGAAATGAGACTGATGCATAAAGATGGACATTATATTTGGTTTGAACATAAAGGGAAACAATTCATTGACACAGGTGGAATTACTAAAGCAGTTATAATCTCCCGAGATATATCTGAACGTAAGAAGGCTGAAAGTATTCATCTTGAAGAATATAAAAAATTAGAAGAATTAAGCCAAATAAAAAGCGAATTAATAATGAAAGCATCTCATGAACTCAAAACTCCTTTGAACTCTGTTTATGCGGCATCCCAATTTCTCTTAAGAAATTTCAAAGAACAATTTAGAGAGAATGAATTAAATTATCTTGAAATTATATATAGGGGAAGCCGAAAATTAAGCCTTTTAATAGATAATCTGCTTGATATATCTAAATTAGAATCAGATGAATTGCAATTAGACTTGAAAGATGAAGATCTTGTTGAATTAATACAAGATTGTGTTAATGATTTAACACTTAGAGCACATAAAAGAAAAATTAATATCAAAATAGATATATCTCAAAAGTGTATTTTGAGCATTGATCGAATTAGATTAGAGCAAGTTATAATTAATCTGATATCTAATGCAATAAAATTTACACCATCTAATGGAGATATTTTTATTAACTTAGATGATAAAAAAGAAAGCATAGAAATCTCTGTTAAAGATACAGGGATTGGAATAACTAAAAAAGAAAAAGGACAATTATTTAAAAAGTTTAGTAAAATCGATAGGGATGATGATAATTCTGAAATTATTACTGAAGGTGCAGGTTTGGGTTTATACATTTCTAAAGAGATTGTTGAACTTCATAAGGGTAAAATAACCGTACAATCTCAAGGTAGAAATAAAGGAACAACTTTTATAATCTCTTTACCTAAATAACTTGTTTTCAATATTCTGAACAGCTCTAATTTGAAATATAAATGGATTTATAAGTCGTTTTACTTTTTAAAGTCTTAAACTAATTTCCAAATAACAAAAAGATATTTATAATTAACCTATAGAATTTTTTTTTTTTAAAGTAATTATAGGAGCATTTTAAAATGGTAAAGTTCAGAATAAATACCAATAAATCTTTACAGAAAATATCATTTGGAGTATATGGATTATTGTCTATTACTTTTGGAGCTATAGGTGATTTAATTGCATATTTAATGTATCCTGGATATAATCCACTACGAAGAGCCGTAAGTTCTTTATGTTTAGGACCTGGTTGGCTGTTTTTTCAAGCAGGTACAGTAATTTCGGGGTTTTTTGCATTTATATTTTTAATTTATCTTGAGAAAACATTTAATGAAGAAGAAGTCAATAATAATGTTAGAAGGTATGCTAAAATTTCAGGAATAATTTCCTGTACAAGTTTTATGATATTAGGTGTTTTTTGTGGTTCTGATCTTATAATTGCATACATTCATGGAATTAGTGCAGTAATCACTTGGATATCTGGCTTATTATATATTAGTCTTTATAATTTTTTAATAATTGATTCATCAAATTATTCAAAATACTTAGGATATTGTGGTTTAATTACAACCTTTACTTTAAGTATAATGTTAGTTTTCTTTTTATTACATTTATTTCCAGTATTGAGATTTTTAATGATTATATTACCCAGTTTGGAATGGTTGAATACTTTATCACTAATTTTGTGGTATTTGATGATATCAATTTATGTTATTCATAAAAAAATCTAAAAATTTATTAGCTTGATATTTTTACTATTATGGTTTTTAATCCATTGAATAAACATTTTAAAGTTATAAATGGAGAAAGATTATGATGAAGAAAATAAATGAATTATTTGATAAAATCTTTGATTTCATTTCAGGATATAATTTTGGTTTTCTGACATTCATAATAGGATTTACAGGA
>JBHLQA010000516.1:0-2533 GCA_048885285.1 Candidatus Odinarchaeota archaeon | reverse complement strand
GTAGAGTTGAATTTAATCTAAATGGTGAAATTATTGATGATTTTGCCTATTTGCTTCAAAATATCAATACAGATACAATAAGAGAATCTAAATATGATCTAATAATTATGGATTACTCCTCAGATGGAAATGAAACAGGAGAATTCACATCTTCAGAATTAAATTACATGAAATCAATAGATGAGAAAAAAAAATTTCTAATTTCTTATATAAGTATAGGGGAAGCAGAAAATTATAGGTTTTATTGGAATGAGTCATGGGATGCAAATCATGATGGAATACCCGATACAGGAGCACCAAGTTGGTTAGATATTGAGAATCCTGATTGGGAAGGGAATTATAAAGTAAAATTTTGGATGATTGAATGGCAGCAAATAATATTTAACTACTTGGATAAAATTATTCATGCTGGATTTGATGGTATTTATATGGATATTATCGATGCTTATGAATTTTATCAAGAGACAATTCCAAATATTAGTTGGAAAATGATAGATTTTGTAGGAAATATCTCAAAATATGTAAAAAACCAATTGGGCAATAATTTTTCAGTTTTTGTTCAAAATGCAGATGAATTGTTATTAAATTCGACTTACTTAGAATGTATTGATGGTATTGGAAGAGAGGACTTATTTTATTTTGACAATGTACCTACAAGTGAAAGTTGGCAGAATCAAGGTATTATGAATTTAAATATTGCAATTGACAATAATAAAATAGTATTGGTAACCGATTATCCTCAAGTACCATCATTGAAATATGAATTTTATATAAAATGTATTGAAAATGGTTTTTTAGGTTATGTTGCTGATCGAGAATTAGACAGTCTAAAAGAAAATGATCTATATCCTCCAACTTAAAATAGTTATCCTTTAATTATTTTTGGAAAAAGGTAAGGGGATATAATTTATTTTTAATTATGTAATCTAGATTCTATAATCCAAAAATGGAAGTTTTTCAATGTCATATGGAAGTTTAGAGTCATCTGGTATCGGATCAATGTAAATCTGTCTAAATTTTGGATTTTGCATTCTACAAGAAGTATCCTTATATTTGTATGCTGGATGATGTATCATTTTTTTCCAGATCTCCTTTAAAGATTTGCTTCTTACATTCCCAAATGATAAAGGTGTAAAATCACAAGGGGAAACGTCCCCATATGCTGAAACATAATATTGGAGATTTACTGCCAAACACCCTATTCCTCCAAGATATCCTTCTATAGAATTCTGCCATGATTGGGAGTTAAATTGTGGTACTTTACGCCTTCTAAAAACATTAGAAGAAAATTTGCGAATTTCTTCATGCTGCGCGGGAGTAAGCATCTCACTAACGTCTTTTAACATATTTCCAGTTGGCACTCCATCAAAATAAATCAAATTCTGTACACCAAGTTCTCTTGCTAATAAATACATTTTTTTGTACATTCCCTTTTGAGTTGCTGAACGAGTAGCATAAGATGATATTCCAACAAATCCTTCTTTAGATTGCATTCTTTTTATCCCTTGAATCGCAGACTCAAATAAACCAGCTAAACCTCTTAATTTATTATGTTCTTCAGGAATGGGACTATCGATACTTATAAACAGCGAATATAGTCCTGCCTTAACTAATTTATCAATATTTTCTTCAGTAAGCAAAAGACCATTTGTAAAAAGAATAGGCAGTGCTTTCCTTTTATCTACATAAGAAATTAACTCATAAATATCATCACGTAATAAGGGTTCTCCTCCTGTGAATGCAATAAGAGAAACACCAAGATTTTGACTTTGATCTATTAAAGCTTTAGCCTCTTTTGTTGATAGTTCGCGTAAATCATGCCTTAAGTGTCTTCCCGCACTACAATGTTTACATGTACATTGACATTTATAAGTAACCGCAAATGTCATAGCAACAGGAAATGTATGGCGAAAAATCCTACTCATAATACTGGCTTTTAATACTCTTAACATAGGGCTACTTCCAACTGGAGGTGCAAAAGTATTTGCTACTCTTTTACCCCTCCATCTTCCTAAATTCTTATATTGCCTGTAGAAATTAGCTTGGAAAGCCATCATTATAAGGAAGCGTAACTTGTCGAAAATTGGATTTAATAGACCTGTTCCAATAACTTCTCCTGTGTCTAACTTTTTGAAACTTAGGAGTTTTTTACCAAATAAACTTAGTAATATTCTTTCTCGTACCATCTCCAAATCAATGGCAAAGTCTGCATTAATTTAATTTCTAATAAATCAATTTGAAGAATTATGTTTTTTATATTTCTTATAAATATTAATTCCAAAAAAACCGATAACTAGACTCGATAAAGTTGATAAAAGTGAAATCGGATTGTAATATACAAAAATTTGTATTAAACTCATAGTGATCAGGATATTTAGACAAATCGATGCTAAGGATAACCATTTAAGTCTCTCTAAAATCTCTTTTTTGGAAAAATATTCTTTTTCTTTGTTTTCCATTTTCTTTTCTTATCTTTTTTTATTAAACCTTTTTAAGAAACATTTGAATATAGAGTTTTTCCTCTAATAACTGA
>JBHLQA010000515.1:0-2537 GCA_048885285.1 Candidatus Odinarchaeota archaeon | reverse complement strand
TAAAATAAATAATCGAAAATAGCTCAATGAATTTAAAGTCCAGAATCATTCATAGAATAAAAGAACTTTGGGAACAAAAAGTATTTAGATATGCCTTAATCCTTCATAGTTTTTATTTTATTCTTTCAATCATATTTTTCTTTGCCTTTTATCAAAAAAAAAATGATTTTATAATATTTTACAATGTAGGTAAGATATTTCTCAATGATATTGAAAATCTTTACAATCAAACATATTATTTATGGGATTTTAGATATCTACCATTGTCGGCATTGTTTTTTATTCCTTTTTCTAGTTTAAATTTTCAAGTAGCATTTATAATTTTTAATATATGTAATTTATTTCTTAACTTTCTAATTTGTATTGTTCTTTTCAAAATAATCTTGTTAATCAGAAATGAAGATCATGAAAATGACGATAAAAGAGTCATTTTATATATATCAATTTACTTGATGGGTTTACCACATGTATTAAACTATATATATGGTCAAATAAACTTGTATATCACCCTTCTTATGTTATTATCTCTCTATATTTTTCTCAAATATAAAGATTTGAAATGGCAATTGATTGGAAGCATTATTCTAGGAATAAGTATTATTATTAAACCAACAGCTTTTTTCCTGATACCATTTTTAATCATATTTAATATTAATTTAGAGAATAAAAGAGTAACATTCAATTTTTTTAAAAGTGCAATTCGAATAATAGGAGTTATTATCCCTGTTTTATTTAATTTTATTCTATTTTTATTAATCCCTGTTATATGGGAGGGATTTCTAAATACTAATTTTACAGGTAACAATCCAATTGCTCTAAATTTTTCATTTAGTATAACTAAAATAATTATTAACTTCTGTTATTTTTATAATATTCCTTTTAATCAAATTTCTATATTATTAGGAGTAATTAGCATAGTTGGAGGATTGGGATTCCTCATTTTTATTATAAATCGATTAGAAAAGGATTCTATTATATTTGGTTATGCTTTTGGAGTATTAATTATGTTGCTAACTTACTTTGATTCATGGGATCATCATTTACTTAATTTAACTCCTATCTTAATTTTAGTTATTTTTAATCTACCACATAAATCTGAAATTACTGGTTCAATAAAATTAAGTTTATTTTTCTTTAGTTTTTTTGATCTTGCTTTTATAGGTATTTGGTACCTTATATATCCCTTATTTCCATATAATATTGTGCCTACTTTCTTTTTACTTTTATCTTTCTATGGAATAAGTAAATATTGTCTACAGAAGCATAATGAAAAGAAAAGAAATGGAGTTGAAATAGATTGAAAAGAAAGATTATTCTATTGAACTTTACTTTCATTTCGTTACTATTATATTGTATAATTTCGCATGTGGACGCTACTGCATATAGTATGGGTATAAAAAATGGGCAAGAATTAATATGGAAATGTAAAGAATGTAATGAAAAGGAAATAACTAATATTTTTGGAGAAGAATGGGATGATTCAGGAATTTTCAAAAATTTAAGTGAAGGTAAAAGGATGAAATGGAGAATTAATAATTTAGAAATTGATGAGACATTTATAAGTCTAAATTTTAGCATATGGAGTTGGAATAATAGAGAAAATTGGGGTGTAAAAGATAATGATTCTCAAATAATCTTTTTATCTAATCCAAATGATTACTCTCAAATATTGAATTTTTCCAGTTATTCATCTTTTGTACCATTTTGGTTTCCTATTCCTGTAGGAGAATACATGGGAGAATTAAGTCTTAATAATTGGTATGAGGTAGATAATAGAGTTTTACCCACTTTAAATGTTGAGATTCGAGAAAATGCAGTATTACCTGGAGTTCCCTCAAAAGATATTAAAATTATCGCTATCTATAATGAACAAGGAATATTAAATTCTTATAAACTTTATATGGGGGAATATCATGTAATTTTAGAAATTGCTTTAGACTATCTACCTGTTTATGTCGTACCTGCATTGATTGGATTGGTGTTTTTATTCCTTTTAGCATTAACAATATTTATAATAAAAAAGAAAAAATGGGCATTTTCTCAGAAGTAGAGAATGAATCATAGAGATAGAATATGAAAACTCATATTAATAGAATAAAAAAAAGATTCTGGGAATTTTGGAAATTCAAGATCTTTCGATATGCTGTAATAATTCATGTTTTTTACTTTATATTATCGCTGATCTTAACTCTTGTTTTTTTAAGGGATCGAAATGATTTTTTGGTTTATTATGAAGGAGGAAAAGTTTTTATTAACAATTTGAATGAACTATACAACAATAATAATTATACTCGTTGGCCATTTAGATATTTTCCTATATCTGCTCTTTTTTTTGTCCCTTTTTATTTGATGGGTTTTGATTTAGGATTTATAATATTCAGTCTCATTAATCTGATATTGAATTTTCTGATCTTTTTAATTCTGTATAAATTAATTATTCTTATTAGAAGAGAAGACCATGAACAAGGGGATGATAGAATTGTATTATATATTAGTTTGTTCCTAATTGGATTACCTAACCTATTTAATTATATTTT
>JBHLQA010000514.1:0-2561 GCA_048885285.1 Candidatus Odinarchaeota archaeon | reverse complement strand
TTCCTAAATCATCTAGGGAGATACTATGATTAATGCTATAATATTCATTTGGATTATCGTTGTGAGTATAATTGACTATTATATTATTATGATATAGTTCAAACCATAGATTCAATATTCCATCAGTTTTATTATTCCATGTTGAATTAATCATTATATTTGAATCTGCTCTTGAAATATTAAAGGAAGCCAATTTCAAAGTGAAATTTTGCATAGCAAATCCTCCTCCAAATAACTCAGTATGAGAATAATTACCTTCAATTTTGATGATTGATGGATTAATTGAATCGTATGATTCAACTCCGGTCCCAGAAATGACTGAACTAATTAGAGTTCCATGCCCGTTATCATCATATATTGTTTGAGAATCAATAAAATTTTCCCAACCTATAATCCTTCCGTTTAAAAATTCATGAGTTGGGTTAACTCCTGTATCCATTATCGCTATAGAAGAATTAATATCTCCCTTTAAACCATTCAAATACCAAGTAGAATTAACTGCTCCGGATTGTATAGAAGCGTAATTCATCTGAGTTTCTAAAACCTCATCAGTCTCAATTGTAGCATCTAAAAATTGATTTTGAAAAGCAGTTTTATTTATTTCAAGAGGCATAACTCCACTGAATCCTGAAAAAGCTCTAAATGTATTATTATTCCATTCTTTATTAATAATCCCTCCATAGTATTCAAACCAATAATTTACTGTGCTATTATAAGAAGGTTTTTTGAAATAAACAATTATATTTTGTTTATAACCATTCGAGAGTTTGGGTTCTAATTCATTTAGTACTTTATCTTCTAATTCTTCAGAATAAGTAGTTAATCCTTCACTTCTAAAAAACATATGGATTAAAGGAAAAATCAGAGCAAATACTATAATAATGCAATACTTTTTATTTTTAATGATCTCTAATCGCCTCTGTTTTTTATCCTTTATCACTTTTTTCTGTTTGAATCTCCTTATTATGTGCGAAATCCTTATTTTCATATTTGTTCCTGAGTAAAGTCAACCGTTCTCTCAAATCATGGTCAATTTTAAAAACTGTCTCTCGTGAATCTAATTCGAAGATAAATCTTTCAGATCGCTCAAATTCGCTTTTTTTCCTTTGATATTTTCTAGTTTGCCAAATATATACGATGAATATTAGAGTTACCATAATAAATGGGAAAAACATATAGAAAAATTGCGTAATCTTTGGTGTAATAATTTTTATATTAATATTATTTGAGGATTCTTCATTTTCTAGTAAATAGTAGAATTTAATGGATGCAGGATTTAGGTTTGTAATAATTTGCCTTTTCGCTTTAATTGTATAATTGAGGTTAACTTTTTCGTTAGGTTCTAATGAGTCAATTAAATTAATTAATTTTCCATCCAATAAAGAAAAATCTGATTGAGAATAACTTATAATATCATTAACTTTTATATCCTCTATAACAATATTTCCTGTATTTTCGACTTCGATGTTCACTATAATCAGATCTCCTTTTTCAATTTGATCTCTATTCACAGATTTTATTATCGAGAAGTTAATTTTACCTAAGATTTGAAAATGGGAATTTACTATTTGTATACTTTTACCTTCTGAACCTTTAATATAATTTATTGAAGGGAAAAAATATCCTTTCCATCCAGTTTTTTTCAAATTTATATTGGATGAAACAATTTCGTTGTATTCAATATTTTCAAAACATAATGATTGATTATCAATTTTTCTTAAGTCATTGTACTGATCATTCATAATAATGCTAACATCTGGAATTATAAATTTATTAGGGCTTGTATTTTTTAAATTTACAGTCAAATTAAAAACATCACCAATAGCAAGTGGGTTATTAAGGGGATCTATATTGCTAATATTATAATTAATTTCAAGTGTTCTAACAAATGGGAAAAATGCTTCATAATCAACTGCTGCAGAAACATAAACCTCATTAGGAATACTTTTTACTTTTGAAGAATTACCACCTTGAACATTTTTTGGATTATAGTAAATAATTGAAATTTCTTTAATTGATATGGAATTAGGTACATAAAAAGTAAAATTTATTGTCTTTTCTTCATAAGGAGCGAGAGTTTCTAAGTAATATGATAAATTGCTATTTTTAATAGTGAAATGATTAGCATCATAAATAATCCCTGGTATTGATAAAGATATGTTCAGGTTTTTAGCATCATCAGAACCTATATTCTTAAAATTAAGGTAGTATGTATTTAATTCTCCAGGATCGGAATTGTAATTTGTTAAATATGAATATGCTACTATTGATGCGGCATTAAAAGTATTTAGAGGAATGGAATTAGAATACCTTTCAAATTGAACATAACCTGTTGAAGAACCATAAATAACTCTTGAACCAGAATCATCATTAAAATTAAGATCTCTAGCAGAAAATTCAATATCCAAATCATTAATAGAGATATTAAAATATTCTGAATTAACTTCCATCTGTTTGAATAGGTACGGTAAAATGAGTGGTTGTTCGATTAAACCGATCAAAAAATAACGTATCAAATTTAAAACGACAACTAAAATAATAATTTTAAAAATAATCATTTG
>JBHLQA010000513.1:0-2561 GCA_048885285.1 Candidatus Odinarchaeota archaeon | reverse complement strand
TATTTGACCTTCAGGAGATTCTTTTTTTATACTTTCTTTTTCTACAATTTCTTCAATTTTATCAACTGAGACTATGGATTTCAAAATTTGATCAATATATTCTTTCAAATCTTCATTTTCTGGAAGATCAGCAATTTCTTTCGCATAATCTTTTAAAATTTTTGTTATAAATCCAGGACTTTTATTTCCTATTGCTTTTAGCACTTGTAATGCTTTTTCTATTACAAAATTTTTATCATCGGATAACCTTTTTAAGATAATTTTTATAAGCTCAATATTATCGAGTGTTGCCTCTCCTCCAGCCATATAGATTAATAGTTGTAAAGCAGCTTCTCGAACATTAGGATCTTCTGAATTCAATAAATCTTCACTATAAGGAAGAAATAAATCAGATTCATCCTCGCAAATTGTTTTTAAAAGTAGTAGAAACGTATATCTTAATACTGAATCTTTTTTCGATAAATTTTCTAATAGAGATGGTATATCAATAACAAGATGTTCAATTAAGAAACGTAAAACGGTGCGTCCTCCATGCAATGTTAATAAAGTTTCAATTACTTCTTCAAGTCTATCTAAATATTCCACTTCATTAGCATCTCCTATAAAAAGTGCAATGATTTGTACGGCATCATCAAATCTACCATCACTTACAAAATCTTTTATTTGACTAATTTCTATCGCATCATTTTTATTATCATTCATACTATTCTCCTTTTTTTTCTTTTTTCTACACCCAAATTATATAATAGTCTGTATAAATTCGAGTTATAAAATTAAAAATTAATCTCAAATCTCTAAATCTTAATCGTGATTTTTGACCCTCTTCATTATAATTATTTGTTAAAAGATTAATGTACATAATGATTTCTAGGTTTTGATTCTTATCAGTATTTAAATTTATTTGATCACAATATTGAGTCAATGCATTAAGGTCTTCCCAAAAAGTATTCCAAAAATATTGATCAGCCTTAGATTCCTGAGAATCAGATGGTTCTCTTGAAATTCCTATTAGAACGTCAGAAGGCACTTTAAGTGCAATTTCTACATGCTTAGAGGTAATATATGTTAAACTCACTTCAGGAAAATATAGAGCCGCATATAATTTACATATCCCATATAATAATTCAAGATTAGCAATATCTTCACGATTAGCATTGCATAGGACATATTTTTCTTTTAAAAAAACAATATGCAAACGATCTCCGAATTTGAAAATAATATAATCATCAATTAATAAATAATTAAAATTTTCACTCCTATTATGGATTCTATCATCAAAAATCTTAAATATATCATCCCATTTTTTGAATGAAATGGATTTATTCAATTTACGATAATCACCATGAAAAAAAATATCTAAAAAATCAATTAAGTAAAGATAATTATCGTAAGGTCGATAAATCACCGTTTTATTCCTAAAATATCTTTCATTAACTCCTTTATGGACACTATAACAAAATTTTGGTAAATCTTCAATAGTAAGTCCTGCTTTAATCCTTAATTTAAGTAAAAAACGTCGTGAGCATTTTGGTTGTAAAGTACATGCTATTCTATCTCGCTCACATTCCTCAAAACATAATTTATCTATTCGAGTTTTTAAAATATTTATTAACTCTGATTTCGTTTTTGCATCAGATTCATTACGTAAAAACTTTAAAATATGTTCTTCATTTAAAGGCATTTAATTTACAATTTAAATAATTTTTTTTTCGAATTTTTATTAATTTTCAGTTAGTTAAGATTTATGAAGTTTTCACTTACTCTATAGAATAAATATTATTAAATTCTAAAATTTTTTATTATTTTTCTTAATTATAAGTATAGAAGTTTTAATTCTATTGTCAATTAAAATTATTAATAAGTATTTCTTCTTTACTAATAAAAATAACATTTCCAATTAACTCAATTAGGTTTAAAAGAATATGTTGAGGCAAATCCATATTTTTCTAAAAACAGAGCTAATATTTGTTAAAAATTACGCTATGGCTCTTGGAAGTGAAGAATTAGATAATGTAATGAAAATTATACAAAAATACATTGATATGCCAATACCGGGTAAAACTTTTCAGAGGAATTTAACAGATTTTCAGATATTTCATAGAGCATCTGACAATTTATATTTTCTATTTATTACAGATCTAGTTGATACCCTCCAATATGTTGATGAAGTGATTATTAAAACTATTGAGAAATTCAAATATATTTTTCCTAATCCTTTAGATGCTAATGAAATTGGAGCTTCTAATGATGAATTTAATGAATTTTTAAATCAAATACAAAAAGATCTACATTCAAAAATAGCAATAATAGGACCTACAGAAGCAGGAAAAACAACACTCTACAATATATTGAGAATTGGAGAAGAAAAAATCCTTATGGATTTTGCTAAAACATCAATAATGGAAATTGATGGTATTACTTTTGATCTTTGGGATTTCCAATTAAAAGATAATTTCTCCCTTCTTTGGTCTAAATTTATTCGAGGATCTGATTTAGTTATCCTTCTATTTAATTTGGCAAATTATAATTTAAAAATGATGGATCATTTTTTAAAACTTTAT
>JBHLQA010000512.1:0-2567 GCA_048885285.1 Candidatus Odinarchaeota archaeon | reverse complement strand
CGGAATTATCATATTCATGAAGGATTTTTTGGTATTTCATTCATTCTCATTGGTATTTTTTTTTGGATAATAAGATTTATAATGATCCAATATGAGATCTTGAAGTATCAATTAAGGATATATTTAGCTCTTGATATGATTCTATTATTTTTGTTTTTATTTAGTGGAAGTTTTCTAATGTTTAGAGATTGGAGAGATGTTTTCCATTTAAAATTTGTTGAGAAAAGAAAAAACACCGAATCTATTACCCATTCCTCCATATTCCATCCTATTGATGCTGATTCTCTTGATTTCTTTAAATTCCCAAAAGTGATGTTGTATCCTTTTGGAATACTTCTAAGTAGTTACTCAGTAAATTTGTTTATACATGGGACGGATTTTTTACCAGAAATCCTTTTTAAGATGAATCATGAAATAATTGTCTTTATAGGTATTTTTTTCTGTTTAATTGCTGGAATGATGATAGGAATAGATTGGTATCGAATTTTTGCAAGACTTTACCCTGACATATACCAAGAGTTCGAAAAAATTTTGAAGAATCTTAAGAATAAAGACACGAAGATACATTAATTATCCTTGTGAATTATAAGTTTTTTTCAGATGTTATAATATTAAAAAGTAAAGACTACTGTTTTTAATTATTTAAGAAACAATCAGTTTAGATATATGTATACAAGAGAATTAATTAAATATTAACATTTCATATAATAAAAATGACTAAAATATATTACTAGAAATTGAAATAAAAAATTATTACTGACTAATAGAATGAAAAAAAAAGTTGAATTTGATTTAATCGTTGGATATTTTTTATTAATAATTGGGGGATGTTCATTTAGCTATGTAGTTATAGCTCTTATTGTCAGTATCGTGTCAGCAAACTCAGGATTTATTGTTATTGTGAAAAATATATCTTCTAATTCTGTTCTTATACTTCTTGGAGTATTGCTCATTAGAAAGAAAAAGACCAAAAATCATTATATTTAATAAATATTTAGGACAGTTTATATTTATAAGTAGAGGTCTATATTCTAAATATTAAATTATGTCAAATACTCATACTGAAAAAGGAAATGAAAAAGAAGTAATTAAAAAAGCCATTATGGATTTTTACCATGAAGGTCATGTTAAAAATAACCCAGAATTTTATAAACAAATATTACATGATGAATGGAAATTCTTTTTATTTGATAAAGATAATAAGCTTTGGATTGTTGATAAAGAGGAATATTTATCGTGGTATAATCCTAAAGAAGTAAATAACAATTTAACTTGGAAAACTCATTTTTATTATATTGACATAACAGGGAATATTGCTGCTGTAAAAATTAAAATTGAATGCGAAACAGTGGGATATATTGATTATTTTAATTTGATGAAATTAAATGGTCACTGGTGGATTATGCATAAACTTTCTCATAAAATTAAATAGATTAAAATTTATATATTTTAACAGTGTGAAAATTTTTTTTCCTTATAAACAGAATAAATATTTAGATTGAATTTGTTTTAAAATTAAACAATTTGTCTTGAATTTGATTTTGAATTTCCTTTGATACATTATTAACAATATCTTCTTGAATATTCTCAAGATATTCATGAAGAACTCTTTCTATTATTGGAGCTATCCTATTTTTGATTTCTTCAATCATTTCATGCTTTTTAAAATAAGACTTTTTAAAGTTCTGTAAATAATTTCGATTTAGCTTTTTAAGCCATGCATTCCCCTTATTTTCTAATATTTTGAAGATTTTTCTAGATTTTGAAGCATTAAAATATTTAAACTCAAATCGAAATTTTTTAATTTTGTCTGTAAAATATTCTACAATACAAGATTTCTTTTTTAAACTTAATTCTGTTTTAGAATTAAGAAATAATATTATCATATAATTATCAAATAGAAAGAAAATTAAAATTTTGATATTAGATCCATGAATTTCTAAATTAGATAAATTCTGTATATTAGTTTGCCCTGCAAATGCTTTAAATGAACTAAAATACATAGAAATTAAATCGATTTCTAGTAAACTTTTCTCATCTTCGGATAAATAAGATTTGATTGGACCATAATTGTCTTGGTTTTTTAAATTATATTCAAAAACCATAAGTGTATTTCCATACCGATCTGCTGTTATACATCCAATTATGGGAGGTATTTTATTAAAATTATTCGAAGTATATGTACTACTAAACAACAATTTTTCAATATTATTATGAGATTTTTGAAAATTGCTTTGTGGACTATTATGAATATTTTTTTGAGTAGGAACCATAATAAAATGCTTTTTGATCAACAATATTCAATTTCATATATGCTGATTTACTACTTTTTATATATTTATAATTTAAATATAAAATATTAAAGACACTTGACTTTTAAAAAATCAGTTAGAGACTAAAAGATTTTGAAAAAACTGAAACTTTTTATTAAAACATGCTAAGCATAAATTAGAGACTATGCTTAAACATGAGATAAAATTATTAATGATATCTATAAATAGATATTTTATGAGAATTTGATTTTGTTAAATAGAGACAATGATTCTCAATTTTTTTAAAAGAAATAT
>JBHLQA010000511.1:0-2580 GCA_048885285.1 Candidatus Odinarchaeota archaeon | reverse complement strand
AAATAAAAAGTAACTCATATTTTTTTAATAGAATCAATTTTCCATAGATATTTTTTAAGATCAACTCTAAATCCTTCTGTTATTTCAATCCCTTCCTGTTCTAATAAACTTTTTTGATATTCACGATCCTCAATAGATTTTAAAGCTATAATTCCTTTTGAGTTGATTACTCTATGCCATGGAAGGTTATATTTTTTACTTGAAGAGTGTAAAATCCATGATACTTGTCTAGCAGCTCTCGGATTCCCTGCTAATTTAGCAATAAATCCATAAGTAAGAACATTTCCATTTGGTATATTTTTAATTATTCGAATAATTTTTTCTGTAAAATTACTAGGAATTGGTAAACACCAGCATTTATTGATTATTTTATTTAGGTAGTACGATGATAAATTGTTTCAATTTGTCTTGTTTTTAAATACAATTCTTCTAATTTTCTTTTATTTAACTCTTTAGTTGTAAAGATTATATGATTACAATCATATTTAGTAAAATCTTTCTCAAATATTTTAATATCAAAAAAATCTTGCTCATCCCATAAACGAGAACCAGGATAAGGAGTTGCCACAAAATAATTTAAGTCATCATTTTTATCAAAAGGGAGTGATTTTATGAATTCAATTGTTTGAGAAAGACTTTGTTCAGTTTCTCCTGGTAATCCCATTATAAAATAAGCTTGAATAGGAATATTTTGTTTTTTTAGATTTATAATTCCAAATCTAACATTTTCTGGATCTTGATATTTAAAATTAGTTTTAAGTACTTTTTCATTTGCGGATTCAATCCCAGTTGCTATTAATTGACATCCTGCTTTCTTAAGCAGACGCGCTTCATCATGTCCAATTGTATCTACTCGTAATTCACATCCCCAAGGTATTTTAATCTTATTTTCAATAAACATTTTACAGAATTTTATAAAGAATGTTTTATCAACATTTATATTATCATAAAAATTGATATGAGAATAAGTTTGTAAAGCTTGAATGTCTCTTATTTCCTCTAAAATTGATTTGATACTTCTAATTCTAATTTTTTTAAATAATTTTTGTCTTGAGCAGAATGAGCATTGATTAGGACATCCGCGATTAACAATAACATTTGCAACACTATAATAATATCTTTCTTGAGATAATTTATAACGGGCAGGTAAAGGTAAATTATCTAGGTTAATTTCATCCATAGCTTGCCTTACAGATAATTTACCATTGGAATTTATATAAGCAAGTCCATTAATAGTATGTAATTGTTTTTCATATTCTTTTATACTTTTTTCATTTAAAATTTGAGATTTTAAGAGTTTCACTAATCTTAAAAATGAGAGTTCTGCTTCTCCAATACAAATAAAATCAATTAAACCTTCTGTTTTTTTATTATTTATTAGGATATTCTCGTACATAAATGAAACATGAGGTCCGCCTAAAATGACAATATTATTTCTATTGTAATTTTTTATTATTCTTGCAATATTTAAAGCTAAAGCAAATGTATTTGTAAGACATGTAATACCAAAAATCTTGAAATCAATTATCCTTTCACGAATTAATTTTTCTAACTCATACTCATTCATATCTATAAATTGTTCAAGATCTAAGATTTCAACATGAATATCATTTAAATCTAAGATTGCTACCAAATATAATAATCCTAAGTTAGGTTCTCTAAAAAACCTTGAACGAATCTCTGAGGGTTTAGAAGTTCTAGGATTAATTAAGAGAACCATCTTAATTATCTGTTTCGATCTCATTTATTTTTTATTTTTCGCTTTCATCAGGCAATTTTTTTGGGATTTGAAAGGCATTGATTAAGGATTCTATAGACCCAGGATTACTGAATTTTTCCTCAAATATTAGAGGTATTTCAATTTTCATAGAAGAAGATTTATCAGTTTTATGAATATATAATTCAATTCCTTGTATAATTCGTTCTTTTATAATTAATCGAGTTGAATAATTATGATCTTGAAAGAATGTAAAACCTGTGTTTAATCGTCCTAGTTTATTGGGTTTTATAGTGGTTTTTTCTTCTTTAACAAAAGATTCTGTAATTTCTTCATCTGTAAAGATTGTTCCTCCTATTATCATAAATCTCCGAATGAGATTTTCTGGTTGGGGAAACTGGTTTATATACTCTAAGGCATCGTTTATTTTTGGAGTTGATACAGAAATATCTGCAATATATTTATCTGGAGGGAGCTCTGGAAAATCTTTTTTTTCGATTGGTTTAGCTCTACCTCCTCCAATCGATTTTTCTAATATCTCCTGAAATTGTGAATCTTCTTTGGAATACTTATTTAAGGAATATACTCTATAAAATAATTTAAGTTGTTGCCGTAGCTTACCTGCTAAAATCCCTCCATAAATTTGTATTTTAAAAGGACTTTTTAAACCATTAAATGTCCAAATGTATTTTGTATCATGATCTACAAGCAAGAAAACTTTTTCATTATTATTCTCATTTAAGATATCACTAACTACCTGTCCTTGATTAACTTGCCTTGTTTCCATGTAAGGGAATTCTGATAATTCCACTACTTCAAATATTTGCATATAGAAAAATCTACTAACTTCTTATATAAATTAA
>JBHLQA010000510.1:0-2597 GCA_048885285.1 Candidatus Odinarchaeota archaeon | reverse complement strand
GATTTCTAAATTAGGGACACCATTAAAAGTCGCTTTATATAACTTTAAATTTCTCTCATAATCATCAATAATAAATATTTTTTTAACCACATCTTTACACTTCTTTTAAATCTTTAGGAATTGTAAAGGAAAAAGTGGATCCTTTCCCAAATTCGCTTGTAAAACTGATACTTCCACCATGGAGTTCGACTAGTCTTTTTGTAACAGAAAGGCCTAGTCCTGTTCCTTCTGTTGAATTTACATGAGGATCATCAATTCTTTTGAAATCCATAAAAATAAGCTCAAAGTCTTTCTTAGCTATGCCAATACCTGTATCAATCACGTCAAATGTCCATAACTTCTCACCTTCAGAAATTTTCAAAGTGATAATTCCTTTTAATGTGAATTTAATTGCGTTACTTAATAGGTTAAAAAGAATCTCTTTAAATCTTATAGGATCAGCATTGATAAACTTATTCTTTTTTAACCCAATTACCTCGAATGTTAAATTCTTGTTAACGAATAAATTTTTTAGTGTTCCACTGATTTGTTTTATAATCGTATCTAGTTGAAGCTTTTTTATCTTCAAATTCAAATTTCCTGATTCTATTTTTGAGATATCAAGTATATGATTAATAATACTTAGCAAATGATTCGCAGAACTTTTTATATCGTGTAAAAAATCTTTTTGATTATCATTAAGTTCACCAAAATCACCCTCAATTAAAAGATCAGAAAACCCTAAGATGGCATTCATAGGTGTCCTCAGTTCATGGGACATTACTGACATAAATTCACTTTTAAAACGAGAAGACTTTAATATCTCTTTAATGTAGAATTTTTGCTGTTCTAATGCTTCATTTAGTTCCTGAGTTCTTTCAACTACTTGATTTTGGAGTTTCTCAGTAAATTCTTTTCTCATTTCTTCGATTTGCATCCTTTCAGAAATATCCCGCAATAATCCTCCGAATCCAACTACATTTCCTTTCATATCTTGTTTTGGATATATTGAAGTTTCGACATTTATAATTTCTCCCCTTATATTTATTATTTCAAACTGGAAATCTAAGAATGGTATTTTATTCTTCAATATGTTATCAAATAGGAAGGAAATTCTCTTTTTATTATGAGGACTTAAAAACCAATCAAATTTTTCATTTAACAACTTCTTTTTAGAATGTCCTATTATCTTTTTAAAAGAATTATTAAAAAAAATGATATTATTTTTTAAATCTACTTCATAATATCCATCCATCATATTTTCGAGTATGCTTCGATATTTCTCTTCGGACTCTTTTAATTTTTGCTCAGTAATTTTCTCTTCTGTTTTATCACGAATAAGACCATAAAATCCTATCTTATTTCCTTCAGAATCATATAATAAATGAATAGATGCTTCAATATATAATAGTTTACCCTTATTTGTTACCACTTTAATTACTACTTCTGGAGCGTAGGGAATCCCCGTTTTATACACTTGAGTGAATATTTTTGAAAAGTTATCACATGTCTCTTTATCATAAAGTAAGTGCCAATCAGTTCTTAATAACTCTTCTTTTGAATATCCGAAGATTTTACAACATTCAGCATTGGCATAAATAGAATTTCCCTTAAGATCAGTCTCATAATATCCCTCCCTCATATGTTCAAGAATACTTCTATATTTACCCTTAAATTCTTTTAAATTTTGCTCAGTAATTTTCCTTTCTGTTATATCACGAAGAAGACCATAGAATCCGACCTTTTTTCCTTCAGAATCGTATAATAAATCAACTGGGCCTTCAAAATATATAGTTTTTCCCTTTTTTGTAATCACTTTAACTAATCCTGTTGGAGGGAGGGGAATCCCTGTTTTATAAATTTGGGAGAATATATAAAACAACATTTCTCTTGATTTTTTATCATAAAACGATCGACTATCCTTTCCTATTAGGTCTTCCTTTGAATACCCTAATATCTTACAATACTCAATATTAACATAAGTGAAAATTCCTTTGAGGTCAGTCTCATAATATCCTTCTATCATATGTTCAAGAATATTTCTATATTTCTCTTCAGATTCTTGTAATTTTTGTTTAGCAATTGTCTTTTCAGTTACATCCCTTATAAGTCCATAAAACCCAATCTTATTTCCTTTCGAATCATATAAAAGATCAATGGGTCCTTCGAAATAAATCTGTTTCCCTTTTTTCGTTATTACTTTAATTACTTCTGTTGGAGGACGGGGAATTCCTGTTTCATATACTTTAGAAAAACTATTATAAAGTACTTCCCACGACTTTTCATCAAAAATTGAACGATAATTTTTACCTATTAGTTCTTCCTTTGAATATCCCAATATTTTACAATATTCTGCATTTGCATAAACAAGAGTTCCTCTAAGGTCATTCTCCAAATATCCTTCCATCATATTTTCAAGAATGTTTCGATGTTTCTCTTCAGATTCTCTTAATTTTTCTATAGCAATTATCCTTTTTGTAACATCCCGAGAAAGCCCATAAAACCCTATTTTATTTCCTTCAGAATCGTATAATAAATCAACTGGTCCTTCAAAATATATAAGTTTCCCTTTTTTTGTTATCACTTTAATTATATCTATTGAAGGACGGGGAATCCCT
>JBHLQA010000509.1:0-2597 GCA_048885285.1 Candidatus Odinarchaeota archaeon | reverse complement strand
AATAAATTTAAAAGATTTAATATGAAAAATAATGAAATTGGAATTAAATGTAAACAAAAAAAGATTCAGTTAAATAGAATTTAGAGTTCTACTTCCTTTGATACTGATAAATGAAAAAATTAAAAAAAAATTATATAAGATTAAACGTATTCTCTTTTTTCTGGCATACTTTTCCAATCAAATAAGAGGACTAAACCTCCTATTATTGCAACTATAATCCAAAGTAAAAAAGCAGCGCCAGCACCAGCGGCAGCAATAAGAGCACCTGATGTAAAAGTTGTAATCGATGCTCCAATATATCCAACTCCATCAATAAATCCTGTAGCAGCAGATGATGCCTTTCTTGTTCCAAATTCCATGGGTATTGTAGAAACTAAAAGAGCATGAGGTCCAAAATTTAAAAAACCTATTAACATCAATACTGGAATTCCAAAAGCTATATTAAGTGGAGGTAACAATGTATATATGAATAATGTTAATGCTAATCCCATAAAAAGGGCACAAACTACAGGTATTCTTCTTTTTTTGAGAAATTTATCTGAAACCCATGCAGCAACAATAACACCGATTGTACCCCCTATAGGGTAAAAAATTGATTTCCATGTACCAAAATATTCTGCACCTGTTATCTCAGGACTTAATAAATATGGAAGCCAGTCCGTTAACCCATATCGAACTATATTTAAGCAAAATAATCCAAATGCAGCAAATAGAACAGTTTTAGTTTTAATTACTGTATTTAGGGTATATTTAAAACCTACAAATTCGTCTGGACGACAATCTCCCATTACTATTTTACCTTCACATTCCTCTTCTAATGTTGGTAAACCAACCTCTTCAGGAGCATTTTTACTACGGAAGTAAAAATGAATAGACATTAGAAACATTATGATTCCTGGAATAATAAAAGAAAAACGCCAATCTAAGCTTAAAGTGTCAGTAATAAGGATAGCAATAAACCATGATAAAACACCTCCAAGCAGATATGATGTAGCAAGTCTACTAGACCATTTTCCTCTATCCTCTGCAGGGTGCCAATTAGCAATTGTTTTAACAGAAGGAGCCCATCCCATTGATTGAAAATAGCCATTTAAACCCCAAAAAAGAAATGCCATCCAAATAAAATCAAATGCAACTCCCATTAGCAAATTTAAAGTTGCTGATACAACCAAACCTATAGTAATAAAACGCCTAGCACCAACTTTATCTCCTAAAAAGCCATTGAAGAATTGTCCAAAAGCATAAGCAATAAGGAAAATTGAACTAACAGCGCCCATTAAAGGTGCTGTATATGTATTAAATTCAATCATAATAAAAGGTTTCGCTATTGCGTAATTATTGCGTCCTATATAGTAAATCATATATGTGATCCAAGCAGTAAAAAATATTCGCATCCGCCAGGATTTGAATTGCTTTTTAACTTGCACTTCACTATTGTTTTTTTCACTCATTTTTCATCCATTAATTTTTAATTATATTTTACCTTCTTTTATTAATTCTTTTGCATATTCATAATCTTGATCCGTATCTAATTCGACCCAATTACCTTCAATGTCAACAGAATAAATTGGATATCCTCTATGAATAAGTTCTTCAAACATATCAGTCAAATAAGCTTTCTCAAAAGTTGTAGCATCATGAAAACGTCCTGCGTATTTACATGTTTTATTATATTTAGCTCGATTATAATTACGAGTAAAAATTTCTGCACCCTTTTTGGTTAATTTTCCTAAACCTATAAATTCCCCATAAGCAGCATCAGGATTAAAAAATTTTGAAAGATGAGTAATTTTTCCATCAACTACAACTGCTAGTTCAGCTTCATCTGTAGGATGTTTTGTTCGATTTTTATATCGTCCTCTCCAAGCAGTATCAACAACCAAATTAAAATCATAAGGAGAATCTAATAATTTTTGTACTACATCTTTATTATAAAGTATGTCTGAATATGTAAATATGAACTCATCATTCATTTCTGGTTCAGCGTAAAATAAAGATTCTAGTATATTATTATTGTAATAATCGTCATTATCATAATACATAATATTAGATAAATCAATTGTTTCTTTTTGATATCCGCGAATAATTACAAAATCATTTATCCCACAACTCTTAAATACGGTTAATGTCCGATCTAGAATGGTTTTTCCTTGTATTTCTAATAAACATTTAGGTTTATATTCTGTAAAGGGTCTTAATCGAGTACTTGGACCTGCAGCAATTATGATCGCTTTCATTTCAAATTCCTTTTATATTTATGTTTTATCTCTATTAGCAATAAATAGATTTTTATAAAAATTGTATATTTTATTAATTTCTTTCGAAAAAGTATATTGCCTCTATATTGCAGGATATTTAAATGAATAATTAAAAGAACGAAGTTATGCTTGCTTTTTAAATCTTATTTGTAATAATTTTTGACATATTTATTAAAGTAAAGAGGAAAATAGAGAATCCATACTACAATCTCCTTCCATCTCTGAAATAACTGCTTTCTACGAGCTATGATTGATCTTGATACAAATTTTAGATATCCTGTTTTCTAAAACATCGTTAACCTTATTATATTGCCCAACATCAGATAATTTTTCTTTGAC
>JBHLQA010000508.1:0-2607 GCA_048885285.1 Candidatus Odinarchaeota archaeon | reverse complement strand
TTTTGCTGTTTCAATTTATCCAAATCTATACGATGAGAAATATTATTCAGAAATATTGGTTAAACACTTATTGCCTTTTCTAAATCAAGAAATAATGGAAATTCTCAAACGAGAAGGAGCAATTAAAGCATTATATTATCAGTACCCTGAGAAAAATATAAAATCAGGTAATCTAAATCCAATTTTTCCTCATCATGTAATTAAATATGAACTCCTCAAAGAAAATCGAGCGGAAATAATTTTTGGCTTTACTGAAGAAGGTGTATACATTGCACGAACATTTACTACTGATGATCCTAATTTTAAAAGAAAAATTGATGAAGAAAGACCATTTAAAGAATTTAAAAGTTCAATTTCTCCAAAATTAGCGAAAATAATGCTAAATTTCTTGAATTTATTCATGAATAGAGAAAAAAAAAAGATTCTTGATCCTTTTATTGGAAATGGAACAATAGGTTTGTTTGCAATAATACATGATTTTCAAATGTATGGGGTGGATATTGATTTAAAGAAAGTAAAAAATACAATCCGTAATATATATTGGTTAATAGATTTATTGGAAGAAGAAATACCTCCTTTATTAGATAAAAAAGTTCTAAATCATGATGCTAGAAATTTATCTAATCTATTTGAACCATTCTTCTTTGATGGTATATGTACCGAACCTGAACTAGGTCCCTTTTATATAAAAAAACCTTATTTTACCCAGGTTAAAGAGCTAATAGAAGGACAATTAGAACCTTTATATGACAAATTTTTTAGAGAAGCCTATCTAATTCTTAAACCGAATTGTAGATTATGTTTTATATCTCCAGTTATTAGTACAATTGATGGAAACGATATCCAAGTAAATATTGAAAAATTGGCAATTAAAAATAACTTTACAATAGTTCCATTAATAGATCTTACCAGAATAAACAATAAATCCAATCAGAAACTCAAATTTCGAAAAGAATATGTAAAAACATTAATAGATGCTAAAAAAGGGCAAATAACAAAAAGAAAATTATATATATTAGAAAAAAAATGATATGTAATGGGATATAAAGAAATCTTAGATAAGATTGAAAAACAATTAGAAGGAGAAGCTCATTTAGATGAATTAGCCAAAAAAAAGCAAGATCCATTTAAAATTTTAATCTCAACGATATTATCAGCACGAACAAAAGATGTTAATACAAAAACAGCAACCGAAAGATTATTTTCGAAATATAATTCTCCAAAAAGCATAATTGAAGCGAATATTGATAATATTGAGCAACTTATAAAACCAGCAGGTTTTTATAAAGTAAAAGCTGCTCGAATTAAAGAAGTTTCGAAAATATTAATCAATGAGTACAATGGCATCGTTCCTAAGAATTATGAGGAATTATTAAAATTACCGGGTGTAGGTAGTAAAACCGCTAATTGTGTATTAGTCTACGCTTTTAAGATACCTGCAATTCCTGTTGATACTCATGTACATAGAATCTCAAATAGATTAGGCTGGGTAAAGACTAATAGTCCACTAAAAACAGAAGAGGCCTTAAAGAATATAATTCCAGAAGAATTGTGGTTAAAAATAAATAGAATATTTGTTAGATTTGGGCAACAAATATGTATTCCTTTAAGACCAAAGTGTGAGGTATGTTTAATTAATAAAATCTGTCCAAAAGATTTTTCCATGGAATTAGCTACGAAAAAGAAAAAGAAAAATAATTAAAATCTTTATTTGAATTTCAGATAAAAATCATATTGTGCTTAATAAACAGGCTTACTTTTCCTTTTACGAGTGTAGAATAAATAACCAAATGAAATCCCTCCTAATAAGCCAAATATATGAGCCCAAAAGTTAATTCCCTCCACTAGTGATGTAACCAGAAAAAAAACGATATAAAATAAAGCAAAAAATATAAGAGAAGGATCATCGGTCGTAACCATTATAAAAGCTGTCCCAATTAAACCAAAAATAGCTCCAGATGCACCTAAACTTATTGAATCTAATTCAAGTAAAAGTAAGGAAAATAAATTTCCAATTAAACCCGAAATAAAATAGATAATTAAAAATTGAATTTTAGAAATAATTTTATTATTTTCTACGGTTGCCCCAAAGAGAAGTAGAGCAAACATATTGGAAAATAAATGAATAGGATCAGCATGAAGAAATATTGAACTTAAAAGTCTCCAAATTTGATATTCATAGATAATTTTTCTATTAATTTGTACTAAAAAAAAAAATACTTCTTCTGGTGCAGCTAAATTAAAAATAAAATAACTTAAAATATTTGCAAAAATTAAAGTTAAGGTTATCCTAGCATCTTTTAAACTTTCAATATCTAAAACTAACATATAGGGTTACTACGATTAGAATAATTTGGAATTATTATAACAAAGTATAATAATTTGTTTTTATATTATTTTTTTAATATAAAAAGGAACTGATAAAATTTGGACAGAAACGAAAGATTTACAGATGAAATTAAAAATAAGAAAAAACATTTATTAGACTCCTTAATTTTAAATGAAATCTTAAAAGATAAACGCCTCATAAGGGCATTTATGGATGTTCCCTTAGAACAGTTCATTCCAAAAAAGTTCCTCAAAATGGTAAGACTTTATGAGGATATG
>JBHLQA010000507.1:0-2625 GCA_048885285.1 Candidatus Odinarchaeota archaeon | reverse complement strand
GGCATGGGGGCGAAAAATATATTGAAGAAATGATTAAAGATTTATCTGATAGAAAAGACCCAGAGGAAAATCAGCTTTACTATGAGCTAATGGATTTAATCAGGAATCCAAACTTTTATGAACCTTGGTACTAATTTATTAATATTTTTTAAATCACAACATATTCCAATTTAATAATCAAACTTATTAAGTTTGTGTAAAATAGTTTTTGGTATTTCAGCTTCAAAAAAGCTAATCTCTTCATCCCCTAAGCTCTCTATATCTTTTAAAAATTTTCTCGGTGCTTCATAATACCTTCTAGGTATGATATTAATAGTGCCATTTTTGGAATCTATAGTGGTTATGTTGTAACTATTAGAAACTCTTCTTCCGGCGAATATGGCCCCGGCTGGTATTATTATTTGTTGCCCCTTTATAGAATTGATAATCTGGAAGTCAGGCCTATGAATATGACCATGAAGAATAATATGACAATGTTGATATAATAAATTCTCAATATCTGCCTTATCCTCTTCATAAAGCCAAGGCAAAGGATGATGCATTAGTACAATCTTCACTGATGACTGCTTCACTTTTTCAATCGCGTCATTTAGCTGTAATTCAGAAATCTAGATATTATTAGAATCATGCCTTCCTCCAAAAGAAGACCATGCGGAATTTAAACCAATAATCCCAAAATCAATTCCATTTGCTGTTCTATTCTCACTTATAAAAAAATTATCAGGACCCATAATAAATTTTTCTATATAAAGATTGGATATGAACTTTGAATAATTATCAAACCGTGTCAAATAATTTTTCATAATTTTTCGATCTTTCAAAATATTCCTTATTTCTTCACGGTCACTTAGTTTCATCCTTTCGTCATCCAATATTTTACTAACCTTGTACCTATTTACATCGTGATTACCTGGTATAATGAATAAATTATCTTTGTCAAAATTAAAGTTATCACAAAGATGATTAAAGAAGGATTCAGCCAACTTATAATCATCCATTGTAGCAGAAAAAGCGACATCACCCGTAAAGAAGATAAAATTTAATTCAATATTATATTTAGATATTGTCTCCATTAAATCACTTAATAATGCATGGAGTATCAGCATTTGGTCAAAATCTCTATTTGCATCAATATGCATATCAGACAGATGAAGCCAACTAACTTTGGACATATTAACACCTCCATTTTTTTAAAGAGTCACGGTTTTTTCTATTTAAATAAATACTATAATAATTTTCACTTTACTTCAGATTATTCAAGTATATCATATGCATCTGGAAAAACCTAAACACAATATTTAAATTCAGAAGATCAAATTCTGTAAAGGATCCCCCATTAAAGGGCTCGTCAAGTCTATTCTTAATCTTAATTAGTCTGAATTTCATGATTTCAAAATATTTCTTCCTACTATTAACGAACGGCAACCAGAAATAAAAAAGGCTTTCAATTCTAAAAATGTTGAAAGCCTTATTTATTAATAGGTTATGGCGCCCAGTCCCGCTTAATTATGCGGGACGACCTATGGATTCGTAGAGCAAAAATACAAGGATGGCAGGGCAGGGGAATCATTAAAATGTCACTATAGTGCTCCTGCGATATTTTCATCACTCAGGAACTCCATTACACTCTCCTTCCTGCCCAGGATGGGCAACACCAGGTGCGATTGGAATTCCTTGTTACGATATATCTTATGCAGTGTAGTCCTGCTGCTTGGGAGATGCGGGTGATAATGAATCTGCATCTCCGGATCCCGGGGAGATTCCAAACTCTGGATTTCCAATTTAATACCAAATCAAATGTAAAGCGGGACGCTCTTCAGTAATTCAGTTGACAACCTAATAGAATTAGGCTAAATCTCTTGAATGCCAAGGATAGCAGGATTAGACGCCCCCGGAGTTTTGCATCATGTAATGATCCGTGGAATAGAAGGAAGGAAAATATTCCGCAACAATAAAGATCGAAAAGACTTTATTGGAAGAGAAGTGTTTTTTGTTACGGGGCTGTACATGAATTGGGAGAAACGGCCACATCCTTAGCCAGAAGATTAGACCTAACTCAATCCGGAGTAAGTAAGTCGATTTTACGTGGTAAAGGGATAGTAAAAGAAATGAATCTTAAGTTTGTTGAATGATTAAGTCATTATTTCATGGACGTGTTGACAACCTTTCAAATATATTTTTGTCTATGATGTTAATAATGGACCACAAATTTATGAAAGGGAAAACCTTACAGCAAGAATTGGAACTACCATAACACAAAACCCATATAATTTTATCGAACAATCGAATAAATAATCTTATAAATCAATTTTTGTTTTTCTTCATCTGCGTCTTTCAACAGGGATGTTATAGCAGACCTATTGGCTTTAATATCACCAGCTTCGATGAATTTGAAAATCTCGCCTATTTCTACATCCAATGCTTCAGACAGCTTTATGAAAGTATTTAGTGTAGGGTTCTCCTTTCCGCGCTCAATGCCGCTAAGGTATTTAGTGTTTATACTCATTTTTTCGGATAGTTCTTCCTGAGAGAGCCCTTTACGGTTTCTCAGTTCTTTAATTCTTTTAGCTACGTTATTGGGTTGCTCATTTGCCAAAACAACAAATTCGTAGTATTTAGGTACTT
>JBHLQA010000506.1:0-2649 GCA_048885285.1 Candidatus Odinarchaeota archaeon | reverse complement strand
TCTTGTTTCTGTAATTTGACTTAATTTTTTTATTGGAATATACGTTTTTCAATCATTCCAATTTTTCACTGATATCCTAATTTACTATAAATTTCTTTTGCTTCCTCTAAGAATGAAATTGCTGAAACATAATTTTTTGCTTGAAATTCCACTTTTGATTGTTGTTCTAATCTTTCTGCTTCTTTCTCTAGCTCATCAAAAGGTCCCGGCATAAATATCATATAACAATAGTAATTTATAATACTATTCTTGATCATATAAGTTCATAATTTCTATTTAGTTTAAGATTTTCGAGAATAAAAATTTAACAAATCTAGAACTAGACTCAAGAAAAACTTTTAATTGATTTTAATTATTATCTAAAAATTAAGCAATATTTTCAAAATCAAAAATTAATTTAATTACCATAAGAGTTCAAATGAAAAAATTTAATATTGGTATTGTTGGTGCAACTGGTACTGTAGGGCAAAACTATATTAGGCTTTTACAAAATCACCCATGGTTTGAAATTATAGATGTCGCTGCTTCCCCAAGATCAGCTGGAAAAAAATATAAAGAAGCTGTTAAAGCAAAATGGCAAATGCCAATTCCAATCCCGAATAAAATTAAAGATTTACTAGTAAGAGATGCTCAAGATTTTGAGAAAATACCTGAGAATCTCGATTTTGTTTTTTCTGCTATAAATATGCCAACAAAAGAACAAATAAAAGAATTGGAGATTGCCTATGCAAAAAGAGGTTATCCTGTTATAAGTAATAATTCCGCTCATCGATGGACTCCTGATGTACCTATGATTATAGGTGAAATTAACCATGATCATGCTAATGTAATTCCAATTCAACAAAAAAATAGGAATTTTGCAAAGGGTTTTATCATTGTAAAACCCAATTGTTCTCTACAGAGTTATTTAACACCAATTTTTGCCTTAGAGCAAGTAGGATATAAAGTTAGCAAACTAATTATTACTACATTGCAAGCTGTTTCTGGTGCAGGTTATCCAGGAGTTCCTTCCTTAGATATGATTGATAATATTGTTCCTTATATTGGTGGAGAAGAAGAAAAAACAGAAAGAGAGCCATTAAAAATTCTTGGAAAAATTGGAGATTCGGGCATTGAGAATTATAATAACTTACAAATAAGTGCAACATGTACAAGAGTACCTGTAACTGATGGACATACAGCAAGTGTAAATATGAAATTTCAAGATAAAATTCCTACCAAGGAAAAAGTTATTGAAATTTGGAAGAATTTTAGGTCTATACCCCAAGAGTTAAATTTACCTCTTGCTCCTAAACAACCAATAATTTATTTAGAAAGTATTGATAGACCACAACCATACAAGGATAGAGATAATGATAAAGGGATGGCTATTACCGTAGGTAGACTTAGAGAGGATAACGTTTTTGATTACAAATTCGTATCATTAAGCCATAATACAATAAGAGGCGCTGCAGGTGGTGCTATTTTAAATGCTGAATTACTAGTTGTTAAAGGTTTTATAAAATAAAAGCGAGTTAAGCTTTTTTCAACTTATCTAATACAATTCTTTTTCTTAAAAATTAATTAAAATTCATGTTTATCAATTATAATGGGTAAAAGCAGTCTCAAAAGAGAAAAGGAGTTTTTTTTTTTAATCAATTTATAGAACGGAAATTCTGGAAAAATCTTAAAATATCTTTGATCCCTTAATAATCTCAAAGTTTTGAATCGAGGGAAAAAAGACACTTTTGAAATATTAAAAATATAGTTTCTAATTATATTCTCAAGTAAAAATTGATCAACAACGATTATTGTTGATAATTTTCCATATTTTTTAGTAATATTACTATTAATTGAAATTAATGAGGTATAATTACTTGAAAATAGTTCATTCTTAGTAATTTTTCTTATATTTTTAAGAGTGCTTTCTTCAATTTCTAATAAAATTGTTTGTTTACACGCATTCTTTGAAATTCTTTCTCCAGAAGTTTTTAAATTTTTATTACTCTTCAAATCGGTAATAATTAATAAAAGTCGAGAATTTAATCCAAAATAAAAGTCGAAATAATTAAAAATTACATCTGGTATTGCCCAATGCGAAAGCTTTCTGAGATTTATATTAAACCCAAGGAGTCTAATTAAAAACCTTATCAAAGTATTATATATTTTTGGACGTGGAACCACATTCCAGTGCATTTCATAACTACGGTATCCAAATAGCGTTTTTTGAATTATTAATTTAAGGCTTTCTTTTTTTAATGGAATTAATAACTCGAAAAAATCTGAAATTAATGTTATGATATCATTTTGATTGAAATAATAGGTTTTCTCTGTTTTTAATTTATTTCTAATTTCAGTTAACACTTCAACTTGATTTAAATCATTAGTTTTAATACCCAATTCATTAGGTGTAGAGAATTTTAATCTTAAATCGGATTTTTTAGATTTTAAATTTGATTTTTGTAGATGAATTACAATCTTTGCTTTATTTCCGTCAATTAGTAACGAAATATTGAATTCAGGTAAGATTTCTTCTATGAATTTGTAAAGATTCTTTAATTTTATATTATTTAAGAGCATTATCACA
The DNA here is from genome assembly GCA_048885285.1 of Candidatus Odinarchaeota archaeon. Taxonomy (GTDB): domain Archaea; phylum Asgardarchaeota; class Lokiarchaeia; order Sigyniarchaeales; family SOKP01; genus Loki-b32. The sequence goes on along the minus strand of JBHLQA010000506.1, from coordinate 83 downwards.
TTTTTAAGAAATTTAGAGAAAAGTGGTTCAGGGTAAATTAAGAATAAGTCGTTCTCAAATAATTCCTGAATCAAATCCATAAA
>JBHLQA010000505.1:0-2651 GCA_048885285.1 Candidatus Odinarchaeota archaeon | reverse complement strand
CTATTTTAAAAAAAATAAATATAAGAGATAGAATTGAAATTGAAAAGATTAATATATGAATTCTTGAATAAAGGAAAACTAAAGTATTTTTGACTTTATTTCTGAAGATTTCCATGATTAAAAGAATATTTATTTTATCTCCAAATTGGTCCGATATTTTTTATTATACCATTTTAAGTAATCTCTTAGACCTTGTTCTTGATTATATTTTGGTTGAAATTTTAAAACCTCTTTTGCTTTGGAAATATCAGCAAAACTATGTATTATATCTCCGGGTCTCGGGGGATCAAAAATGATTTCTAAGTCCTCTTTATTCGTTAGTTTCAACATTAATTTCGCAAGATCTATTAATTTTATCGGAGAATTTGCTCCAATATTGATAATTTCTCCAGAGCATTCATTCTCAGCTGCAGCTAAAATATTTGCGTGAATAACATCTTTAATATACGTAAAGTCTCTCGATTGATTTCCATCCCCAAATATAATTAAATTTTTATTTTTAATTAATCTACCCAACCAGATCGCTATTACACCACTATATGGGGAATCTCGTTGTCTTGGTCCAAAAACATTAAAATAACGTAAAGATAAAGTATTCAATCCATAAACATGATGGAAAGCTTGCATATATGATTCACATGCTAGCTTAGCTACGCCATAGGGAGATATTGGTACTCTTGGCATATTTTCTTTCTTGGGCAATGTAGGGGTATCTCCGTATACACCTGAACTCGAAGCAAAAACAACTTTTTCTACATCCTTCTTTCTTGCTGCATTTAATACATTCAATGTACCATTTACATTAACATCATTACAAGATTCGGGCATTAAAACAGATTGAGGAACACTTGTAAATGCTGCTTCATGAAAAATTATATCAATATCATTAAATACATCAAGTAAAAAACTAAAATCCCGTATATCTCCTTTATGGAATTGAAAATTTTTATTATTAAATGCTCCTTCAAGATTTTCTAATCGCCCATTAAAAAGGTTATCAATACCAATAACACTTGCCCCTAAATTGAGTAATTTTTCAGTTAAATTACTTCCTATGAAACCAGCGGCTCCAGTAACTAAGATTCTCTTATTTTCAAGACTCATTATCAGCTAGCTCCTATTAATTGATAGTTTATGATCATTTAGATTGATAATTGAATAATAAAGTTTGAAATTATCTAAAGAAATTTAATATTAAATTAAAATCTTCAGAAAGTAAATAACTTAAGTATTAATTTAATAACCTAATCTAGGTTTGATAGATATTTCATAAAATTTTCTTTATAATCTTTTGGAGATTTATCCGGTCTTTTCAATTCAGATTCGGAATGAAGACTTGTTTTTATTACAATTACAATAGGTCCATTTTGATTGTGAATATGCTCAAGAACCTTAATCAATTCTTTTTTTGTGTATATAGTAGTGCTCCATTTATAATTTGATGCTTGTGCCACATCTTCTAATTTGATATTTTTAGAATTTGTTGGTTGACCACCTGTAGATTCATGAGCTTCATTATCTATAATGATATGTATAAGGTTAGAAGGTGAATATTTTCCTATAGTTGAGAAGGCACCCATTTGCATAATGGCAGCACCATCCCCATCAAAAACAATAACCCTATTTTTTCGTTTTTGTAGAGCTATACTTAATCCAATAGAACTAGCGCAACCCATCGAACCTATATTATAGAAACTTTTATTATGATCTTTTTTATTTAATTCCCGATATTCAAAAATTCTTCTTGATATATAACCAGTAGTAGAAACAAAGATTTCATTATTAGAAAAACTGTCTAAAATTATTTGAATAACTTCCTTCGCAGTTAGATGATAATTATTTGTCAAAGTTTTCTTCATTTTATAATTTTGAAAGAAATCCCTCCGAAATATTAAAGCATAGGGTCCCTTTTTATTGGTAAAATAGTCTAATGCTTGATTTAATGCTTTATTAACTTCTTGAAGTGTAGGTTCCAATACTTCATAAGGTATTTGGAGAGTGTCCAAAAGGGGTAATGTAATTATACCCATTTTTTTGTGTTGTGGGGCATCGATCTTATTTGGTTCTCCCCGCCACCCAATCATTAAAAGGATAGGTATTGAATATACTTCAGGATCACATAGAGATGTAAGAGGATTGACCGTTTTTCCAAATCCAGAATTTTGCATATAAACAATTCCTATTTTATTTGTGGCCAAATGATAACCTGATGCTATAGCAATTGCTTCACATTCATTACACGCAACAATATTTTCAAGTCTGTCATTAGGATTATCAGTTAGAAATTTCATTAAATCCTTAAATGTTGAGTCTGGAATGCCTGTAAAAAAAGTAAGATTATATTGCTCTAAGATTTTTATAAATTCTTCACACGAAATCATTTTTATCTTAACATTTTATAATTTTATGAATGTTTGTTTAAATAATTCTTTACTCCTTCTAAATCTTCATGATCATCAATTTCGACACAAAATTCATTATAATAGCATGGTATTAAAATAAGTTCACCCAAAATTTCATTTAATGCATCTTCAGCATAATAATTTACTTTATTATTTTCTATGAAAGATTCAATTTCTTGGAGCCATTTTAAAATAAAGTTTTTAGATAATTTATATAAAGGTGCTAAGAAAGCTGTGTTCTTACCTTTT
>JBHLQA010000504.1:1468-2659 GCA_048885285.1 Candidatus Odinarchaeota archaeon | reverse complement strand
ATTAATTAGTTATGCCTAAATCTTAAATACGAAGAATTTTTATCAATATTTAAAACACAATAAAAAACTTAGAATGAATGTTATTCCAAAAATGAAATAACACTTACTTTGGGGAAATAATTCATTTTGAGAATTATTCAATAGCTTTAATTATTGGAAAAAAACTATAAATTAAAAAGAAAGCAAAAAAGGGGTGGATAATTATTAAAGAAACAGTAAATTATGGCAATTGGGTACCTCTAAATTTAGTTTACTCCCTATTTGGAACTATATTAATCATCTTAATATTTTCTTTATTTCCAATAATTCTTTTAATTAGAATTATATTGTGGATGATAATAGGATTGATATCTTTACCTTTTTACTACCTTATTTATTTATATTATCGCTTTTCAGTAAATAATAAGGAATTGCAATATAAGGTTTGGAACTTGGTGATTCAGAATTTACATTGGAATGGGAGGGGAAAAATACTTGATATCGGCACTGGAGCGGGACCATTAGCAATAGAGATTGCGAAAAAATTTCCTGAATCTCTTGTCTGGGGAGTTGATTATTGGGGGGGAAAACTTTGGAATTATTCTAAATTAAAATGTCAAAATAATGCTAGAATCGAGGAAGTTGCAGATCGAGTTATATTTCAAAAAGTTAATGCTTCTAATATGCCATTTAAGGATAATGAATTTGATGCTATTGTAAGTAATTTTGTATATCATGAAGTTAATAATATCAAAGATAAGAAAAGACTCATAATTGAATCTTTCCGTGTTCTCAAAAAAGGAGGAGCATTTTCTTTGCAAGATACATTTAAAAATCGAAAAAAATTTGGAATTATTGAAGAATTAATAAATCATATTAAGGGATGGGGTGTTCAAGAAGTAAATTTTATTGATACCACTAAGAAGATAATAATGCCAAACTTCTTAAAATTTGAACTGAAACATATGGGAATATTATATGGAATCAAGTAGTTTTATAACTTTTGAGAAAAGAATAACTAGAAGTGTGTTTTAATGCTTAGAATGGTATCTCTAATTCATTATCCTAGTGGTATTACTCTCTTTTCTAAGATATTTAATAATTTCTGCGAAGACTTTGATGATAATATTTTGAATTTAGAATTAATGGGTAGTTTTATAACCGCTCTAAAGATGTTCTCAAAAGAATTTGGTCAAAATAAAATAAAACAAA
>JBHLQA010000504.1:0-1458 GCA_048885285.1 Candidatus Odinarchaeota archaeon | reverse complement strand
AGCTCTTCCTGATGCTGCTCTTAGATAGCTATCATTAGCTATTACTTCTAATGTTTTAAAAAAATACATATCATTATCTTTATCTCTTTCGCCCGAACTTGCCCACATTTTTAGCTCAACAGGATGATCTATGAAAAAAATGATATAATGAATGTTTTTTTACTGGATATTGATGATAATATTGAAGATTTTAGGAAGGACTTTATTGTTTGCCTAAATGTATTTTTAAAGATGTTTTCCTCAGAAATCCAAAAAGAGATTAAGGATCTTAAAAAATTTCAAACGTTTAATCCAATGTTACATGAAATCTTAAAAATATCTCCTGAAAAAATAGAATCTTCATGTCTTAATTGTCCAATAGGATTAAAAAGTAATTGTATCTTTACTCAAGTCCAAAATCTGTTATTAGAATACAAAAAATCGGAAAGTCTATTATAAGAGGATGAAAAATGGATTTGAAGAAAATATTATTAAGTCAGGTAAGAAAGCCATCTGGAAAACTTGGAAAAATAATAGCAAAAGGAATGAATCGAGGGCATTCAAAGTTAGCAAAATGGGGAATATCAAATGTTATAATAAAACCAAATTACTTAATTCTAGATATTGGTTGTGGTGGAGGAGGGAATATAAAATCTTTTGCCAAAATTCTAAAAAATGGAAAAGTATATGGAATTGATTATTCAAAAACAGCTGTTTATATAAGCACCAAAATTAATAAGAAATACATTGAAAAGGGAATTGTAAAAATACAAAGAGGAACCGTTTCCTCCTTACCTTTTAATGATAATTATTTTGATTTAATAAGTGGTTTTGAAGCATATTACTTCTGGCCAGATTTAGTAAATGATCTAAAAGAAATATATAGGGTTCTTAAACCAAAAGGAAGCCTAATATTAGTTAATGAAGGATACATCTGTAAAAATCAAAAGAAAAAGAAAAAAGCTGAAAAATGGGCAAAAATAGGTAATTTTTCAATACACTCTCCAGAGGAATACAGAGATTTTTTGAAAAAAGCAGGATTTTCCAATATCCAAATATTTGAAGAAAATAAAAAAGGCTGGATCACAGCAATCAGTACGAAAAAAGTGTAAAAAGCAGAAAAAACTCAATTATACAAAAAATTAAAAATAAGTTATTAGACAAAAAAATTTTCAAATATAAACAAAAATAAAAGTTCTAAAGTAAATCTCAAATTCATCTAAAAAGTAAAACCAAATGATTAATTATTATGATATCTAATCGAATTTGGAAAAAAATATGGTTATTTTTTGGTATTGTTTTCATATTTATTTCAATCTTTATGATATTTTTCGCACCTCTACTTGCCTCAATTACAGGCACAGAACCATTTTCAGGTCGTGCTAGAGCTACGATTAGTTTCTTCTGGATTTGGATGTTAATATATAATGGAATAGGAAATATTCTCCTTTATAAGAATACAGAAAAATATGAAATATT
>JBHLQA010000503.1:0-2662 GCA_048885285.1 Candidatus Odinarchaeota archaeon | reverse complement strand
AAATACATTTGATACTTTTAAAGTGTTTTCCATGTATTTAATGATATTTTCGCCACTGTGCTTTTCCCAGAATAAAACACTATCAATTCGAGGATATTTTTTTAATCGTTCAGAAATTTTAGGTATCTGAAAAAATTCGGAGTCCTTTGTCGAATAACTTAAAAATACAGTAAAATCCTTTGACCCTCTTTGATATTTTTCTTCGTATGTATCTTTTTCTTTGAATAATCCTGCTTCAGCCATTACTTTTGCAATTTCAACGTTTTTTTCTCCTTCCACTTGGATTTTTGCTATATCCCCAACAACTTTTGCTTTTTCTTCTTTTTCCAAAATTTCTACATCCATACTTTTTTCCAGTTTATCTGCTTCAACTAAATATTTTTTCTCAGCTAATTTTGCTTTAGCATCTAATTCAGCTTGTTCACGTTTAAAAGCTTTCTTTTGAGCTTCAAATTCCAGTCTTTTAGCCTCTAATTCTTGTTTTTGTTTTAGCAGATCAAGTTCATCAGTTATTACTGATTTTTCTCTCTCAGTTCTATATAAAGCATCCATACCTTCCGGAGATTGTATTCCGAGTACATTTAAAGTTTCAAGTTCTAAACCATATCTTATAAATTCATCAGTAATTTTTGAGATAATTAAGTTTATTACACGTTCCCTATCTTCTAAAATAATATTCTTTGCCTCATAGTTTTTAAATGTGTCTCTCATTGATGTTTGTAGAAGACTTATTATCCAATTTCGTAAATCTTTTACAATCCAGGTTTTTTTACCTGCAACAATTACAGAATAAAATGTTTTAACATCAGTTATTTTTAATTTTAAATCACCATGAAGTCCGATTATATGTCCGTCTTTAGTAGGGATGCCATTTGATTGTGGTACTCCCCATTGAATTTCGATAAGGGAAGTATCAAACCATACTATTTCTGTGCCTTTAATTTTTGCTTTTTTATCAATTTCATAGACACCACCCCCCAATTCTCCCATTAACTTACCTTTACTATAAAATAATGCTTTTTCATAATCTTTAACAGCAAAATAATTTATTTTTTTGATGTTATCTCCTGATTGGGGATAGATATACATTAAAGGCGTTTCATTTCCCATACTTTCCTTCTGCCATGAAATAATCTTAGGATCTAAGTCTTTATACTTTTTATCGCTTAATTTCTTAAACATTTTTTTTTCACCATACTTTTTTTTTATATTTTAACCATATTTAATTTTTATTTAAAATTGATAAATATGAACTATGGCTATTTTTCTGAAATAATATACCATTGTTCACCGTGTAAAAATGATTTTGAATATTTTAAAATACCAATTTCAGAGAGATGATCTAATATTTTTCTAACTTTATTTATGGGCCAGTTTGTTTCACTCGCAAGATTAGCTATAGAGAATTTTTGCAGTCTAATTGCTATTGAAATTAGTTTTGTTTCATCTTCAGTTATATCTTGAGGTTTCAATTGAACAACCTTTAGATAATGATTTTCATCTCCCTGTATTTCTTTTATTCCTGGAATGAATCCTTTATCAGCAAGTAAATTTATCGTTTTTTCTAGCTGTTCAATGGTAATAGAAAGTTGAGGTTTTTCATCTAGGATTAGTTGATATAACTCATATAAGGGGATTGTTTCAGCAATTTCGTAATTATGATCTTTTAACTTCTTCTGCCCTTTATTCAATAAAGCCATAAATTCTAAAACAGTCTCCTTAACTGCTTCAATCTTACTCTCTTCATTCATTGGTATTTCTATAATGTCCTCTAAAAGAGTCATTGAGAGTTCATTTTTGACTATCTGTTTTAATTGAACATCAGAAAAAACATGAGAATTTACTTTTATAGAGTCTCTTAAATTAATTAATTTAGTAATAAATCTTAATTCTTCTCTTAAATCATTTGCTATCGAAAAAGCATTTGAATAGGCTTGATTTTCAATTAATTGTGATAATCTATTCAAATAATCTGAAATTCTATTCAATTGATTAACAATTATAGAATTTAAAAATGCAATTTCAGCATATATTTGCTTGGTATCTATTTTTGAAATTTGTTTTTTCTTTTCATCAATTTCTTTTAATTCTTTATGCAAATCAATAGGAGTTTTAGGAATATTAGTCATAAAAGTTCTAAGATATTTTACACGTTTCAAACTAAAACTAATTAAGTCTTCAAAAACAGGATGATTTAAATTCAGGACAGGTCCCAAGACTTTACTTAACTCTATTTGTATTTGATTCAAGTGTGAAATTATTTTTTCTTGAGTTAAATCTATCCTATTATTTAATTCATCAAGTTTTCGAGGGATTTGTATATCATGTAATAATTCATCTCCTATGGTAAGAAATTTAACCTCATCGTCAATACCATTTGCTTTTTTTATTACTTTCGTTCCAAATTTAGTTATTTGCCACTTTGGCAAAACTTTATTCTCCTCCACTATTCTCTCAACTTGTCCAAATTTTTCTAATTGTAGAAGTATATTTTTTACGACTCTCATTGAAATATCAATTTTTTCGCTAATATTACGTATACTTGATAGTTTTTTAGTTTGGTTCAAAAATCGTAAAATTTTTTCAATTCCTTGGAGACTTAAAGGCATATCTCTCGAAGATTCACTCATATTTTTTTCATTGGAATTTTTTTTTCTATTAT
>JBHLQA010000502.1:0-2680 GCA_048885285.1 Candidatus Odinarchaeota archaeon | reverse complement strand
TAATGAAACTTTTTTTTTATCTTTATCTGGAAGAATAAATTCAGGCGCATCATTTCCTACCTTCAATTCAAGAATTTGTTGTGTCATTTTTTATACAACTTATTTTTTTTATTATTTGGATTTAATATTATTATTATTAGATATATTTTTGAAATTATCAATATAAGGATTATAATGTATTAGATTTCTGCAAAAGTAGTTTAATAATTTAATCTTCAAAAAGATTTAAATTAATAAATTATAAAACCAATTCAAAGATAAGTACTTATGACTAGCTATTATTAAAGAATAGGAGCTAATAAAGTGAGTGAAAATTTAAAGGAATATACTGTTGTTGAAAAAATCCCCGTTCGATGGGGGGATATGGATGCTAGAGGACATGTAAATAATACCATTTATTACCGTTATTTTGAAAGTACTCGGATTGCATTGTTTCGATTCTTCGATATTTATGAAGAACCTACAACAGCGATTACAGGACCTATCTTATCATATCAAGATTGCTCCTATAAGGCAGCATTAACTTATCCTGATACTGTTTATGTTGGAGCAAAAATAACCAATATCGAAGGATCAAAGATAAAGATAAAGCATTCTATATTTAGTGAGAAATTGAATAGATTTGTTGCTGAAGGGCAAGCTCATATTATTTGGTATAATTATAAAAACAAACAAAAAGCAAAAATTTCAGAAGATATAAAGAAAAAACTAACTATTAGGAACTAAAAAATAAACTCAAAATATTAGAAGCTTTTCAAAATTTAATAATTAAGAAAATTTTGGCGATTAACTTTTTTTAATGAAATATATATCAGATGAAGAAATATTAGTATAGGATAAAAAAGATTGATGTGAAAAATTATGATTAAAACTAAAGTAACTGAAATGTTGGAATGTAAATATCCAATAATTGTAGGAACAATGGCTAATATTACTAATCCAGAATTTGTAGCCGCATGTAGCAATGCGGGTTCCTGTGCTGTGTTAGCCAGTGCAAATTATAAAACTCCTGATGAATTACGTGAAGCAATCAGAAAAACAAAATCTTTAACTAATAAACCTTTTGCTGTAAATATAAATTTATTTCCTGCTTTAATGTCACAAGACAAATTGGAGGATTATGTTGAAGTAACTTTAGAGGAAGGAGCAAAAATTATTGAAACAAGTGGTCACAAAGCTCCAGAACATCTAGTACCTAAATTTAAAGATGGGGGTGCTATATGGATTCATAAATGCGCTGGTGTTAAATACGCAATAAAAGGTGCATCATTGGGTGCAGATTTGATAACAGTAGTGGGATATGAAAATGGAGGCGCAACTGGAATTTTAGATATTGGAACTCTCGTAATGGTACCAAGTGTAGTAGATGCTTTGGATATTCCTATTATCGCAGGCGGAGGAGTTTCAGATGGGAGAGGAGTTGCAGCTATTCTAGCACTTGGCGCTGAAGGTGTAATTATGGGTACAAGGATGATGGCAACAAAAGAATGTCCTATCCATGATAATTTAAAACAAGCATTAGTTCAAGCAAGTGAAACTGATACGTCTTTAGTTATGAGATCGATTCGCAATACTCATAGAGTATGGAGAAACAAAGCCGCCGAAAAGATCATTGAATTAGAATCAAAAAAGGCATCTCTCGAGGAGATCGTACAAGTAGCTTCAGGTCAAAATGCTTTAAAAATGTATAGAGATGGAGATCTTGACGTAGGGATGGTAAGTTGTGGTCAGGGTGTAGGAATAGTAAAGGATATTCCTACGGTAAAAGAGTTATTGGATCGAATAATAAAGGAAACAGAACAAGTAATCCAGAAATTAGGAAATATTTCAAATTAAATTCTTTTTAATCTCTTTTATTTCAAATTCTAATTAAATTTAGAAATGTTATTAAGAGTTATGTTATCTTTATTAATTTGAAAAGTTAATTTATGAATTCTCTTATAGATTTTCAGACCCTTATGAATTAATTAAGTACTTAATTATCATTTTCATTTAATTGGATAGAAAATATAAAAAAACTAAAAACTAAAATTACGGATCATTTCTAAAGGGATGTCTAGCATTTTCTGCGTTCTCTATTCCATCATCTATAGTTGGTACATCTTCTATTGCTTTTCGAATTGCATTACGAGTTGCCTTATAATTATTGATAAATACTCTCTTTCTTGCGCTAGCACTTGGATGTACAAAAACATTAACAATTATTACGAGTTTATCAATTAATTCTTTCGGAAGAATCCCATCATCAACACATTGCATAACTGCTTTCGCAATTGCTGCCTGTGCAGGTCCATATGTAAGGCTAGCATGACGAAGCGATGTCGGACGTACAGTAGGGATCATAATAGTAGGAGGTTTTACTTGCATGTTTGGTTCAAGAATAACTTGAAGTCCTTCGCGTCCTTCTTCTGGATTAGTTAAAGCTTGAGCATAAGCAATACCAACAGGTCCATCTTTTTTTCCAATTAATAGGTCAATGTGAGCTAGCTCTGCTCGTTCTCCTACTAGTGATTCCCCTACTTTTAATTCGAAATTAGTGATTATTTTTGGTGTAATTCCAATAGCATAAAATCGATTTGTTAATGGTTTTTCTCCAAATTTAAACTGAATTTCTAATTTTTCAATTAATCCTAATTTTTCAAGTTCAACTCGTAATTCGTCTTTAATTTCATAAGAAAGG
>JBHLQA010000501.1:0-2681 GCA_048885285.1 Candidatus Odinarchaeota archaeon | reverse complement strand
CGGATTAGAAAAGAAAAAAAATTAATAAAAAAAAATTACTTCATTAGATACTGATTTATAGAAAAATCTAATTAATCTTGTAAAATTTATTTAGTTAAATTATAAAGAAATTATGAATAATAGATTCATTTTTTACTCAAATTTAACCATATATTATAAGATCATGCTTAATCAAATATTTATATCAATCTAAGGTGACATAAATGGAATTAAAGCTAAGAAGGAGGATATTACCTAATGAAAGGAGAAGTATTTTGAAAAATCTTCTTGATACAAAAGGTTTTGTTAGGATTCTTGAAGCGCATAATGGTCTTAGTGCTATAATTGCTAATAATGTAAAAGAAATAAATAATGATGAAATTCTTGAATTTAATGGTTTTTGGGTTAGCAGTTTTACAGATAGTGCTGCTAAAGGATATCCTGATATAGAAATTATTGGAGTAGAGTCTCGCTATGAAACTTTAAGACAAATTCTAAATAATACGAATAAACCTATTATTATTGATGGCGATACAGGAGGAGAAGCCGCAAATTTCGAATATTTTGTAAAATCTTTAGAGGATATGGGTGTTTCAATGGTTATTATTGAAGATAAAAAATTTCCAAAAAGAAATAGTTTAGAAAGCGGTACTATACAAGATCAAGAAGCTCCAGAAATTTTTGCTACAAAAATTAAAAGAGGTAAAGAAGTTCAAATATCAAATGATTTTATGATTGTAGCTCGAATTGAAAGCTTAATTTCAGGTTTAGGATTAAAAGATGCTCTTTTTAGAGCCAAAAGATATCTTTTAGCAGGAGCAGATGGAATCATGATTCATTCTAAAGATATTGATCCTAAAGAAATATTAGAATTTGCTGTAGAATACGATAAACTATCAAAAGAATTAGGTTTTAGAAAACCATTAGTATGTGTTCCCACAACTTATAATACTATACCAGAGGACAAATTACAAGAATATGGTTTTAATATTGTTATTTATGCCAATCACCTCTTAAGAGCTGCTCATAAGGCTATGAAGGAAACAGCTTCAATAATATTAAGAAGTAAAAGAGCGTTTGAAGCAGAATCTATGTGTAGTCCTGTAAAAGCGGTTTTTAAAGATGTAGGTTTTTTAGATGTTAAAGAAAAAGATATGAAATATATTAAAGGTCCTACAAAAGTGATAATTCCTGCTGCTGGTGAGGATCCAGAATTTGATATACCAAAGGCAATGACAATATTAAAGGGTAAATCTGTACTCCAAAGGCAAATAGAAACGTTAAAAAATTGTGGTATTAACAATATTATAGTAGTTAGAGGCTTTAAAAAAGAGGATTTCAATATTGATGGTGTAAAATACATTGATAATATTGAATATAATAAATATTATATCTTGCATTCACTCTTCAAAGCTGAAGATCAAATGCGTGGAGGGTTTATATTTATTTATTCAGATATTTTGTTCAATGAACAAATAATAAAAAATTTATTAAACTCAAAAGGAGATATTATCCTAGTTTTGGACAATTCTTATACTTATCATAAACACCAAGTTGATAAAAACTTAGAGTTAATTCTTACAAAAAATAAACCAAGTGAACAATCAAGAGATTTATATCAAAAAGAGAATGAAATAATAAGAATCGGAAGAACAATTAATATGGACATGGCTGATTATGAATTTACGGGTATTGCATATTTTTCAGAATATGGGGTTGAGATTATTAGAAGAATATACAATGAGTGCAATTTAAGTTATAAAGGAAAATTTCATGAAGCTGATTCATTTAAGAAAGCATCTTTTATAGATCTTATTCAAGAAGTAATAGATAGAGGGTTCAGAGTAGATATTTTAGAAGTTCACAAAGGTTGGTTTGAGCTTCATAATAAGAAAGATATTGAAATTGCTGAAAGATTGATTTAATTTAAAATATTTATAATTAAATATAAAATTGAACGATATAATTTCATCCAAACTAGAATATGATTGAATATATAGGATTCAATTCCATAAATAAATTAGGGAAAATTTTAGAGGAGAACTCATTCAACAAAATCTTTTTAATAACTGGAAAACAATCTTTTGAAAAGACGAAAATAAAAAAAGTAATTTTTAAAATTCTTGAAAAGTACGATTTTATTCAATTTAATGACTTTTCACCTAATCCTAAAAAAAATGATATAAAAAACGGTTTAGAATTATTTAAAAAAGACTCTTTTGATCTAATAATATCTATTGGAGGGGGATCAGTTTTAGATATGGGAAAATGCATCTCAATTTTAGCAACCAATACTGGTTCTCTCGAAGAGTATATCTTAAAGAAAAAAAAAATAAATAATAAAGGGATACCATTAATTCGAATTCCAACAACTGCAGGTTCAGGAAGTGAAGCAACTCATTTTGCTGTTGTCTATATGGATAAAAAAAAATTTTCTTTATTAAGTCCAGATTATATGCAACCAGAATATGTAATAATTGATCCTCAATTTACTTATGATTTACCTAGAAAATTAACGGCGATCTCTGGAATGGATGCCTTTACTCAAGCTATAGAATCTTTTTGGAATATAAATTCAACCTCTGATTCGAAAGATTACTCAAAAAAAGCAATAAAATCGTGTTTCCTAAAATATTTCCTATAACCATTAGAATCTGATTCCGGTCAGCGTGTATTTGCGGAAGGTTGGATGGCAGTTCGGT
>JBHLQA010000500.1:0-2692 GCA_048885285.1 Candidatus Odinarchaeota archaeon | reverse complement strand
GTCGTAATAACCGCTTTTTAACATATTTTATACGTATCTATTTTTTTAATGTTCTATTTGGATTTATTATAAATATGGATCTTCTTCGTTTTATTTTGTATTTTTAAAAAAATTGAGATATAAATAATTAATTCTTAATGATTAATTATGAATAAAACTTTAAAAGTGCCTCTAATAATTCTTGTAATGTTTCTAAGTTCGGAATGAACAAGAAGGTTCCAGTAACTTTGATGTCTGTGATAATCACATTTGTAGTAATAACCAACGATAATTTTTTGAGCAATCCAATTTCTTCTTTTAAAATTTTAAACAATTGACGTCCCGTGTCTACACTCATATCTGGAGGTTCTGTCATTAATCTTATACCTAATAAATCACCAATTGCACTTACATAATGACTACCTAATATATGGCCCAGTTCAGATATTGCACTATGATATAGTTCAGGAAAATCAGATGCTTTACTAATCTTTCTTCTAAGGTCAATTTGTTTTTTATCTCTATCATCTACAATTATTGAGGTGATATCAATAGCATCTTTTATATTAAATAAAGTCAAGACAGTAGCTCGTGTTTTACCGGTGACATTACTCCAAGCGACTAAAAGAGTCTCATTTTTATTACTCATAGAATTAGCATATTCATCTAATTCAACCATCTCTACTGATGGAATATTTATATCTACTCTTTTGTTAATCATTTGAGCTAAAGCGTTAGCGGCATTTCCAGCGCCAATATTTCCAACTTCTTGTAATGCATCTCTTTGCACTTCTGAAAGCTTTATCTTATCGATACTTGGGGTTTTAGTTGCTCTCTTGGCTGTTATTGTCTTGACAGTTATATCATGTTCAATTCCTAATTTATTAAAAAATGTCTTTAAAGTTTCAAGATCAGGGATAAAGAAGAACATACCTATCAGTTTCAAATCAGCTACGTTTACTGAAGTTTTTATTATAATAAAATATTCCGCAATAGATTCTAATTCTTTAGAAAGAAATTCTCCAATTTCTCCAGCTTCACTCATTGTGAATTCAGGAATATCAATCATCATTTTTGTTTCTAATAAATCAGCTAATGCTGAGGCATAATGTCCTGCCATGATATTACCCATCTCTACAATAGTGGAAATAGCAAATTCATCAAGATCTTGTTTAGATTTAACAGTTGTTGGATCTATCTTAGATTGAGTCCCCGCTAATTGTGCAATCAATTTCATTAGTGGGTGCATTTCAAAAATATTTAAAATAGTTGCTTGAGATGGTTTATCTATATGACAAAAAATACCGCATACTTTCTCTTTAGGACCACCAAATTGTTTTGGTAATTCATTTAAAGGTATAATACCTACATCTGTGAGCGTAACATCTATTTTCTTTTTAACTAATCGTGATAATGCTGTGACAGCATTTCCCGTTCCTATATTACCAATCTCTCTAAGAATATCTTGCTGTGCGTCCGATAATGATACTTGTTTTGCTTGTTTTTCTTCTGGAATCTTGGTTAGCTGCATTTCAGATGGTGCTTTTTGTGGGATTATAACAGTTGATTCAATGCTGGGTTCTGGTTTTGTTTTTGGCTTCACTTGAGGGTGTACTTTAGCACGTTCAATTAGTTTAGGTTTTAATTCGATCTTTTTCTCTATTTTTTTAACCTGAGATTTTAAATAAGGTTGAATTAGAGCTTGTAAGTCTAATAAGATCAGTGCTTCATCTTGAAAAATCCCAGTTAATTTTATCAATCTAAAATCAATATTGGTTTTTACAATAGTACCCTGTTTTTTAAAGATTGAAAGGGGAATATTGTTAACACCAATTACAGCGTCTACTAATAAAGCTATTTTTAAATCTTCATATTCTAATAGTAAAATCCTTGATGTATTAGATAAACCATAATCAACTTCATTTTCAGATATATTATGTCTTAATGAGATAATTGAATATATATCTCCTCTTATATTAATAATACCAACTATAGATTTATCTGCTAAGGGAACAGGAATGATATTATCTCCTGGAACATAAATTTCCTTTATATTTTCAACTTCTATAAAGTATCTTTCATCAAGAACTTGAATAATTACTACGTTAATTGTATCTTTAAATTCGTTATTTTGAAAGTCAGTTTCTAACATATTGTCGACCTCTTTTTTCTACTATTTTTTCTATTTAATTTTTATTTTAACATAATTCCTTTCCAAATTAGTTCCAATTCGGGTTCTTCCTCATCAACTTCTGTAAAAAAATCTACCTGTCTATATATTGTAATTTGCCCACCATTGGAATATTTAAATACATAATTTAGCATATCCTCTGTATTAGTAAAGTTAAAACCCGCGAGCTTTAGTTCTGTATCATTTACAATAATTAAATCTTCTCTATTGAAGGAACAATTTTCTTCAATCCATTCAATCCATAATTCAGGGGTAAGTTCCTTGTTGATAACTTTTATAGGTATATCAATTGGTATATTACGAAATGATTTTCCCACAGCAAAAATAATTCTATCAGGAATTAAATTTTCTTTCTTTGCAAATTCATTTATCGTAATTATAGCTTTATTATAAATATCTATACTTAAAACATCATAACATAATATAACTATAACAGCATTTTCTACGGTTTCAACAATCAAATCAATTAATGATTCAGAATTAAGATCTTGGCTAATCTTAACTGATTTTATATTTAAATCT
>JBHLQA010000499.1:0-2698 GCA_048885285.1 Candidatus Odinarchaeota archaeon | reverse complement strand
CAGAATAAAAATCGAAAATCTAATAAAAAAATACGGGTTGAAGATAAAGAGGGCTTAACAGTTTCATATAATAAGGAAGAATTAGATAGTCTATTTCCCTATTTGACAAAAGAAATCTCTGAAAAGAAAAAATCAATGAAAATAGATTCGTTTGATGATGAGATTGAGAAAAATTTCGAAGGCAAACCTCAAAAAACTAATGAATCATATCCAAATGAATTATATAATCCTGGAACTGTTGATTTTATTAGAAGATGCACAACAAAAGACGAGGCAATAGAAATTTTAGATTATCTATTAAAAAGAAATGAAATTACCAATGAAGATTATAGCAAATTTAAAAATATTATTATTCAAGAAAAGGGGTTATTGAAATTCATTAATGAGAGCGGAGGGTTAAAACGACCAGGATATTATATGAGAAAATATTATAGAGAGATTTCTGATAATCAAAAATTAAATAATAGTATTGATTAGCATCATTTGACAAATGATGAACTTATGACAAAATTAGCTACTTGCTCGGTAGCGATGATGTTGTCGCCCCAAACTGATGTCATCTTTTTATTTTAATTATTCTGATAATTTTTTATGAAAAAGAACTCCTTTTTCAGTTAAAAAATATTCATCATTAATCTTTTTTATAAGTCCTAATTCAAGTAAAACTGGGATTCTTCCATTTAAACAGGAAATAGGCAACCCAGAGAATAATTTAATTGTTTCATAATTTTTTGCTCCATTATTAATAGCAAAAAGTATTTCAATTCCCATATAACCTAAAAGATTTTTTAGATCTTCATGTGTTTCTTTTTTAGACATTTTGAACTTTTTAAATAAGAATTTTTAAATAAATAGTTTCTTTTTAATTATAATTTATTTAATTTAGATTCATTTCTTTTTACTATTTTTTCCTTTCTTAATTTTTATATGCTCTTTACCTTCTTTAGCTTGATAATTATTTGCCACAACTGATTCTGATTCTCTAGGCAACAATTTTCTCATCCATTCTGGAAAAGCAGTTGTAATTTGTATATTTGTCTTTAAGACTATATATGTTTCACCATTATAATTTAATTCTTCAATTACGTTAAATCTTTTTAAAAATTCAATATTTTCCATCAATGAATCCAGAGATTTTTTTGAAACTAATTTTGGTAATTTATCTTTCGATATTAAACCATTTCTTAATTCTGAAAGAACATTATATTTCTTAGGATCAGCCATAATCTGATATAAGGTAAAAGCATCTTCCTTAATTTCTTCTTTAGTTTTTTTTTCATATTCACTAAAATACTCCTGTACTTTAGGAAGGAGTAATTCAATTAATTCTGGTTTATCATCAATATATTCAATTACACTATCAGGTGGGATCCTTTCAGCATTTACTTCCTTTACTAAAAGTACGTATTTTTCTACTAGACCTATTTGATTAATAAAAATAAATTGACGATCATCTAATATTTCAATGATTTCATTGAAATCTTTTTCAGGAAATTTTCTAATAAACCATTCTCTTAACCATTCTAAAGGAATTGGTCCTTTTGATAATTTTTCTATAGTTTTAAATAAGTGTTTATCTTTAAGTAGAAGACCAATTTTTTCTTCTTCTGTTTTTTCTCTTGTATATTCGATGATATTCCAATATAAATTATTTACCCATAATTTTATTAATGATTCGTTTTTTACAATATTCTCTTTATCGTCCTCTTCAAAATTATTCAGATCATTTATATAAAATGCCGTATATACCTCTTCATTTGATTGTAATTGTTCTGAAAATTCACTACATAAAACTGAGATTTTTTCTTCAACCTCAACAGTAATTTGCTGCTCTAAAATTATTGAAACCATCAACATTTCTGTATTTCCTCTTGCCCAATCTGAATGAATCTCAAAATAATAATTCATTGATTTTATATTTTCAAAGGAATGGGTAAAAAAACCTTCATTAAATTGTTGATCCATAATATTTGCGATTTTTGAAGATAAATCTTTTTCTAATATATTTTTTGGATAAGAATAAAATACTAAAGGTCCAATTTTGCGATGAAAATATGATAAGGCGACGATTGTTTTCAAATAATGAATCTCCACTACGGCTTATTTATTAAATAACAAGAACAGCTTTTTCTTTCTGTTTAACCTAAAATAAATTAATATTGAAGATTATATATTATTAAAGATAAATAAATTTATCTTAACTTAACCTCTAATATCTTAGGTTAATTAATATAAGCAATCAACTTTAATTATTTTAATGAATTAAAGATAAAATTGAAATCAGAAAATGAATCCTATAAAATTAGTTGGCTTTGATTTGGATGATTGTCTTTTTGATTCAACTGGCTTATCTGAAAAGGCTAGAATTAAAGGAATTGATGCAATGGTCAATTTAGGCCTCAAAATAAATAAGCAAAAAGCTCAAAGAATATTAAAAGAAGTTGTAGATGAATATGGCTCAAATTCTTCAAAACATTACAATCATTTTCTTCGAAGATTGAATCAGATGGATAAAAAAATAGAATATATCTCACCTTATGATCGATATAAATATATTGCAGCTGCAGTTATAGCATATCATGAAGAAAAAGTAAATTCAATAAAATTATATGATGATGTTAAAGGGTGTTTAAAAAAAATGCATAATTTATCAATAAAGACCGCGGTTATAACAGACGGAATCCCAATAAAACAATAT
>JBHLQA010000498.1:0-2703 GCA_048885285.1 Candidatus Odinarchaeota archaeon | reverse complement strand
CTTGCGAGTTTTAAATTAGTTTGTTATTGCGAAATGATTACTTTACCTACTAACGATTTAAATAATAAGCAGCCTTTATTGTCATATGCCATAATTGAAAAAGGAACAGATGCCTCAGTAGTAAAACAACAGTTGGATCAAATTATTTCATACTTTCTTAATCGATATCCCTTAAATGATATTTTTTCAAAAAAACCTAAATATTTTCGACAATTTGAGAAAAGAATTAATGAGATTTTGGGAGATTTAAGACTAAAAACCGAGGATAGATTTCGTTCTTTATTTTAAATTAATCCGTTAGTGTTTAAGTTGAGTTCTAATTTACCACCTTTAGCTAAAGCGAAATATCAAGAGTATTTAGATGCTGGAGCTTTAGAAGATAGGATTAAAAAGTTAGAGGAATTTCTATCCTTAGTTCCTAAACATAAAGCAACAGAAAAGATTGTTGCCCTTAATAAATCACGCTTAGCTAAGATGAAGCGTGAACTAGAAGATCGTAAACTAAAACAAAAAAGCACTCAGAAAATTGTTAGTCCTTTTTCAATAAAAAAAGAAGGGATACAAGTAATATTAATTAGTAGCTTCCAAACACCAGGGGCAGGAAAAACTTCAATCCTAAACTACCTAACAGGCGCAGCAAAAGAGAATATTGGAAAATTTACAGCACTACCAGAAATTGGAATATATAAATATCAGAAGATCCGTTTTCAAATAGTAGAAATGCCCGCTATTATGGAAGGAGCTTCTGATGGTGTAGGAAATGGAAAGGAAATACTTTCACAACTTAGAGCAGCAGATTTATTATGTTTATGCATAGATTTATCAAAAAATATAAAATACCAAATGAATATACTAATATCGGAACTATCAAAAGCTGATATTCGAATAAATGAATCACCCCCACCTTTAACAATTGAAAAAACTGGTGCTAACAAAATTCAGGTTCTTTATCTCACTAAAGAAGCTAAAAATATTGAAGGACTAGAAGATTTTACAGATCAAATAAAAGAAATAGTATATGAAAATGGAATTCGTAATGGGATTGTAAAAGTTTATGGTCAGATCATTCTTGATAATATTGTCGATGCATTAACTCCTTCCGTTGTATATAAAAAAGTAATTTTATTAGGAACTAAAGGAGATTTATCTCATACTCAAGATATTTTTGAAAACTTAAAAGAAAGCTATAAAGATATGTTTCCTATAATTATTGGTACGAGCTATATGAAAGAAAAACTTCCTAAAGATTTTGGTGAAATCATATTAAAATTCTTAAATAAAATCAGGATATACACTATGAGTAGTGGAATTATTGCTCAACAACCATTAATAATGGATGAGAATTCTACTATTAAAGATGTAGCTTTAAAAGTACATAGAAGCTTTTATGAAACTTTCGACCATGCAGTAGTTATACGAGAAGAAGCACGGCAAAAACGTAAAAAGGTTGGTTTAGACTATATTTTAAAAGATTTTGATGTAGTAGAAATACATATAACCTAATATTTGATCTTCTCTATTAAGTTTGGTATTTCTAAAATCTCTTTCCTATAATCATGGTCTAAATTAGGTAAACCATCACCAATATTTTTAATACTTTCTAAACTGTAAATTACCTCCTCGAGGTATGTTATAAGATCTCCTTTAAAGACTAATATTTTATATTCTGTGATCAGATAGTTAGCTATTTCTTCAATTGTCATTTTATCATTAACTCGTAAATTTAATATTAATTTTTCAATATTTAATCGACCACAATCGCAATATGGATTATCCTTACAGGTACAATTGAATATATCACTTGTCAATCTGATAATAAAGTCAATAAAATCGCGTGAAAATGTCTTTCTTTTTTTTACATAATCGGCATTCATCAATGATAACACACTAGCACTGAATAAATTGTTAGAAAAATATTTCATATTAACATTTTTTGATAAATCGGCAACTAAATCTTTAGATAAATAAACATTTCTAAGAATTTCTAAATCTAAAGCAATATCTAAAGGATTTTTTATTTTATTTTGTAGGATTTTAATGATTTCAAGACTTTTTTCAACAGATAAAAAGGAATTAGCTATAGCTCGTCCTAATCGAGTAATTTTTAATTTTAAGTCTTCTTTAATTCGTATTAATTTAAAGGACAATAATTTCCTCAAAATTTCCTCTAAATCAAAATGATTATTGATTAAATTATCATAAAATTTAAAGATGATTTCTTTTGAGATCCATTCATTAAACATAGCTATAAATGCAAGAATTTCTGTTTGAGATTTATCTTCATCAGGAATAAGTTCATAATCCTTAATTTTTCCATTTAGAAGTTTAATCGCAATATTCTCTTCTGTAATTTTCATTTTGGGAGAGTAAACTTTTCCAGGCTCAACAAGTATATAGGCTAAACCCTTCTCATGCTTTTTTAATCTTCCTGATCTTCCAATCATTTGTTCAAATTCCGCAACAGTTAACCATTTTATACCCATTGCTAAAGACTCAAAAATAACTTGACTTGCGGGAAGATCAACTCCTGCAGCTAAAGCAGCAGTTGCAACTACTCCCATTATTTTCTGAGATTGAAAATTTTCTTCAATTTTTTTTCTTTCTTCATTTGTTAATCCAGAATGATAAGCAACTACTGGAAGATTTCTGTGTTGCAAATATAAAGATATTGATTCACACTTTTTACGAGTATTTGTGAATACT
>JBHLQA010000497.1:0-2707 GCA_048885285.1 Candidatus Odinarchaeota archaeon | reverse complement strand
TTTGTGATATTATAAAAAATCTGGTAACTAAATGAGATATTTTTTTTTATGAGCCTCTAAACGTTCTAATGGAAATATATATTTTGAAATCTGGCCTGATTCTAAGAATTTTTTATTTTTTTTCTCTATGCAAGCCAGAATTTCATGTTCCATATATTTATAATTCCCTCCTAAAAATTTATTGTTATAGTATCACCAACATTAAAACTTAATTTTTTTGAAGCATTTCCCTGATTAAGTGAAATTTCAAGAAATCCTGTTGAACCAACAAGTAATAACAGTGATTTAATAGGAACGTTTGAGAAATGAGAAGCAATCTGTCCTTCATATCTCTTTTCCTTGATAATTATTTTTATTTTTGTATTTTCCTTTAACACTAATTCACTATTTGCTACTCTATTATTCATAATTGGAATGTTTGTTGTCCCATTTCCAAAAGAATCGATGCATTGAATTATACATTGAATGGATTTCTTTTCTCTATCTATTTTGTAAACATCAGGGGTTTCTATTATATTATAAGGATTAAATTTTGGTCCAAATCTAGTTAGGGGAATACCAGAGAGTAAATATGCTCCAATAGGGGCCATAATATCCCTTCCATGAAATGTATTGGAAGTTGGATTTTGAAAGAATTCGTCATTCTGTATTTCTACACATTCAGAGATGATATTGATAAAAGTTCCTGAAAATATACCATTATTTGGTCCAATAAAATAATAATTCGATGTACTTTTAAAAGCTAATATTTCTCGAGATCCTCCAACGCCAGGATCCACTACAATTATAAACACAGTTCCTTCAGGGAAGTGGTTATATGTTGTTTTTAATATGTAAGAGGCTTCGATTATAGAATAAGGAGTAATTTGATGAGAAAGATCAATTATAGTAATACGTGGATTAATTTTTAAAATCACTGCTTTCATACTAGCAACATAATGTTGCCCTTTTGAGCCAAAGTCAGTAAGTAAACAAATAATTCTTTGATTAAAACCAACCATGCGTCTAATCAAGAAAAAAATAAGAATTTATATAGATTGTATTTATATCACATTAAGCAAGAGAGATTTATTTATTTTTTCTATATTTTTCATCAATTTTATAAAAATCTTCTAATGCTTTTGACTTTAGCCTATATTCCTCTTCTTTATCGTATTGGATAAGTTTTTTCGAAATTGTGCTTGCCTTTCTATATGAGGTATATGCTTGATGAAAATCTTCATTTCTAAGGGCATTTCGAGCCTCTTGTACTATTTTTTCCCTTTCTTTTACTAAATCGGGAATCTGCTTAGAAAAAATACCTTTTTCTTTAAGGAAGGTCGCAATATCTATTACATATAATGCTTCAGCCATTTCAGCCGCTTTTAAGTAAAATTTACCTGCTTTTTCATAATCTAACGTTTTAATCGCATTTTCGGCAATTTCATACCATTCTGAGATTTTATTATGTTCTCCTGCTTCAATTTTTTCTAGGAGTTCTTGAGCAATTTTTCTCCACCACTAAGCATAAATTTAGTGATATTAATAATATTATTCTTTAGAGCTTCAGGTTCTAAGCTATCTATTAATGGTTCTAAATGTTCTAAGTAAATATCCTTTAGTAGCATTTCAAATTCCTCTTTCGATTTTGTCAAAATATTAAGACTTGGAATTTCAAATGCCTCTGCTCCTGCTTTAAGAGATGATCGGAATTGTTCTGGTTCATCATTCTCATTTAAGAGGAGACCAATAATAAGGCCCGATGCCTTTCGAGTTAATTTACCCTTAAAATTATGAAGATATGAAAAAATTAAATAACCCTTCAATTTTAATAAATTATACTCATTTTTTGAATGATCAAGATTGAGTCTAAGAAATAAATCATTTGAAATTTCAAAATCTGACTTACTCTCTTTAAAGTAATATCCCATAACCTTATAATCAGCGTCATTGGGAAGCAATATGACAAAACACCCCATTGGCATGAGTAAAATTCCACCTTTTTTATATCTTATATATTAAACAAAATTACGCATAAATAGAAAAAAATTAAAAATTTATTTTTGATTGGCACTAATTATTCTGTTTGTTTCTTCTCTTATAGATTGTATTATGTTTAATAATTGAGCATAATAGAGATTATCGGTTACTGCTTTTGAAGCTTGTTTTATAATCCCAATTGTTTTCTTTTCTTCTTCTGTGATTGCTTCGATAGATTTTTTGTCCCATAGTTCTTTAACTTTTTGGTTAAAATCATCTGAAAGTTCCTGAAGATTTTTACTAGATTGAACTCTAAACTGTTTTAAGACTTCTACAATTAATCGAATATTTTCTGTCATAGCAACTGTTTGTTCAGAAAAATTCTGAGTCATTTGATTAATAGCACCACTCATTTGGCTAATTTGTGCTATAGTTCCATCTAAAGAAGCCATAATTTGATTTATTTTCTGTATCATCTCATCCAATAATTGTTCGGCCATTTTTTCCACCCCATTTTGATTAAATTTAAATTAATCTATTCCACTACCTCTTGTTCTTCTTCTTTGAGAGATTCTTTGAGATGTTTAACAGAGTCAATTGCTTCAGACAATAGTAAATTTACAGTTTCCTGATTAAGAATACCCTCAGAAAGTTTAGCAAATTCCTCAAGTTTTTTAATTAGATTTTTTAAAGATTCTAATCCTAAACCCTCTTGAATAGTCTTCAATTCTTTAGTGGTATCTTTTCC
>JBHLQA010000496.1:0-2710 GCA_048885285.1 Candidatus Odinarchaeota archaeon | reverse complement strand
ATAGTTTCAAACATATAGCTAAATCATTAGATGTGTCTGAGGAGCTCCTAAAAATAACTATTCAATCATTACTAGAAAAAGGATATCTAAGATTTCATGATGATAAAAAGTTTTATAAAGAAGCCTCTTTATCATGTAAATTTTGTCCTTTTTCAAAGGAATGTTCTGAAAGAATACCTACCATCTTTTATGAGTTGTCTCAAAAAGGGAAAAATAAAATAAAAAGTTTTGAAAATAACTAAATTGATTAGATATGGAAAGAAAAAATAGAAAACATTTTAGAAATCAGATGAGAAATAAGCTTGCTAATTTGGATAGATCATATAGAGAACCTCATGGGAGGCCTCAAGGCAGAACAAAAGGGCGACACCCTGGAAAAGGGAGAAGATATTATAGAGAAATTCTTCAAAGAGCAGATTTATTCGAGAAGTTCAAACGGCAAGAAGAAGATATTCTAAAATATATTTATGAAGCTGAGAAGAAGAAAGTTGATATATCAAGACTAACACAGGTTTTTAGATATATAAACGGGGATATAGATCGAATAATCCAAAACCTAATAAGCGAGAAATATGTAATTCTGAATGAAAATTTTCTGTTATTAACTCCAGAGGGTGAAGAAATTGCTGAACTTATTTTTAGGATTCATAATGAAATTGAAGACTATATTAAAGGAAGAAATTTGAGTTGCAATGCCCACCAAATGGCTCATATCTTAGAACATAGGCTTACTGAGGATGAGATAGATAAAATGATAAAAGCCTCAGAATTAAAAGATAAGGGTATCCCTATAGCTAACTTTTCATTACCTTCAGGTATAATTGTTGAAGTTGCCTTAAGAAAGTGTTCTATATGGACGAAACTAGTCAGCATTGGAGTATTTCCCGGTCAAAAAATCCATATCCTAAGTAGAACATCCAGTAATTACCTGATCGAAATAAAGAATAGTAAATTTGCAATTGACCGTAGTTTGGCAGAAGGAATCTTCTTAATTCCTTAAAAAATTTCTCTTTCGCGGGATAAGGTTTATGAAAAAAATAATGGATCAATTAGAATAATATGATTTCTTGTTTTTAACCATTTTAAACATGCATTTTTTCTTGCTTGTTGAGTTCAATGAACGTGTGCGACAAGTTTGAGAAAAAAAAACGGAAGACGCCCTAATAATAAAGATAAAGGAATAGGAGGGATTAGACACGCAATTCTCCGTGGAGAATGGCGTTATAAAGGGATTAATACTTGGAAGGATATGATCATTCATGTTTTTGGAAAAATTAATTCAAGATGGGAACGATATACTGGAGAAAAAGGATTAAAATATGCGGTTAAGAACTTGAGAGCATTTAAGGATAAACATAGAAGATTACCTAAAGTGAGGGATAAGGGATTGAGTGGAATCAAAGGTGCTGTCTATCGAGGAGAATGGCAATTGTTTGACATAAATAATTGGAAATCTCTACTCTTATATGTTTTTGGGGAAATAGAATTACCTAAAAATAAATTTGAAGGTAAAAAAGGATTAGAAAATGCTGCTAAAATACTAAGAGAATTTAAAAAAAATAATGATAAAATACTCCGAACTATAGATAAAGAAATGAATAGAATTAGAAAAGTATTCTATCGGGGTAATTAGAAAGATTTTGGGATAAATAACTGGAAAGATTTAATTAATTATGTGTTTAAAAATAATTAGAATAGGGAAAATTATCTTAACTTATCTTAATTATTATTTTTTTACTATTTTAAATATCTAACTATACAAAATTATTTAATACAATCATACTTAATAAGAAAATAAGAAATAAGCTGGTTATCAATTTGAAAATAGAATTTTTAAGAAATTTTATTAAATTAAATCGGTATAAAAACTTCTCAAAGCTAGCACATATATTATCCATTTCTCAAAGTACTCTCTCTCATCAAATTTCACAATTAGAAAAAGAATTAAATGAAATATTAATAGATAGGACAACAAAGAAGTTTAAAATAACAGAACAAGGAAAAATTTTATTAATATATGCTGAAAAAATTGTCAATTTATTCGATTCTTGTAAACAAGAACTTTCTGAACACGATAAAAAACAAGTTGAAGATATAATTATAACTGCATCGACATATCCGGGATCTCATATCTTACCGCAATTTATCGCTAATTTTAAAAATGACCATCCTAATGTGAATTTCAAAATTTTAATTAATAATTCTCAAAAATCAATAGAGTTAATTTCTGAGGAAATGGCAGATTTTGCGGGAATAGGTAGTTTTATGAAATACAATAAAGGAGATTTCGATTATATTAAAATAGGAGAAGATAAATTAATATTTATATGTTCTCCTAATCATAATCTAATGAAAAAAGGAAATCCTTCAATTAATTTTAACGAACTTGTCAAATATCCCTTTATATGGCGGGAAAAAGGTTCTGGAACTCGAGACATTATTGAACAACAATTTCCACAATATAAACATTTGAACTTAAAACTAGAAATAAATGACAATGATTCAATAATTTCAGCGGTCAGTGGGTCTAATTATATCTCTATTATAAGCGAACTTATTGCTAAGAAAGCAGAAGACGCTGGATTAATTAAGACATTAAAAATTCAAGAATTTCCGGTTATAGCAAAAAGAGAGATATATTTTGCTAATCCTGCATTCGTAATCCAATACTTTCTTCCGTTTAAAACCCATTCATCTCCGTCTTGTTCTG
>JBHLQA010000495.1:0-2711 GCA_048885285.1 Candidatus Odinarchaeota archaeon | reverse complement strand
CATTCTAATCATAATGGTGGTCAAATAAGCTTTGGACCAGATAATTTCTTATATATTGCTTTAGGAGATGGAGGGGGAAGTGGCGATCCCTCAAATAATGGGCAAAATCGTCAAACTATGTTAGGTAAAATACTTAGAATTGATATAGACACTGGAGATCCTTATACAATTCCCAATGATAATCCATTTTATGGCAATTCAAATGGTTGGGCTGAAGAAATTTATGCATTTGGTTTTCGAAATCCGTGGCGTTTTAGTTTTGATCCAATTACTAGCTTTCTTTGGGTCGCAGATGTAGGACAAGAGAGATGGGAAGAAATTGATATTGTCGAAAAAGGTAAAAATTATGGATGGAGTACTAAGGAAGGCTCTCATGATTTTAAACCTGGTACAAATGTAACTAAAATAGAAGATCCTATATTTGAATATAGTCATAGTGTTGGGGATTCAATCACGGGGGGATATGTCTATAGGGGTTCGATTCTGACGGATCTAATCGGCAAATATATATATGGTGATTATATTTCTGGACGAATTTGGGCATTGGAATATTCTGGTGGTGTAGTTCTTAATAACACATTACTTATTAATACTGCCTTAAGAATATCTTCTTTTGGAATTGATGCCAATTCTGAACTATTAATCTGTGCTTTTGATGGAAATATCTATAAATTAATTAAGGTCAAATAACTATTATTTTCATTTATTAATTATTAAGAGTAATATCCTTTTTTCATTTCCAAAAATACATGCAATATTAAATATTAATTTTTAACTCATTACAAAAAGTAAGAAAGGGTGTATGAATACAGATGAATTCAATGCTAGGTTTTTTAATGATTTTTATTATAGGGTGTCTCAGTTTAGTTGGTTTATTCATGATTTCATTAAAAGAAAAAACTTTAGATAAAGTACTATTTATACTTGTAGCTTTTGCTACTGGAACGATTCTTGCTACAGCTTTATTTGATTTAATTCCAGAAGCACTTCACCATCTTGAAGAACTAAACACAGCAGAGGCGAGTATAAATGAAAGTCTTCTCTTTTCTTTTATCATAATAGGTTTTGTAATATTTTTTATACTGGAACGATTCATATATTGGTTTCATGGGCATGCTCATGAAAAAGAAAATGAATTAGTTTGTTATGATTCTCGAACAGAGAGTAATAACATAATTATAAAAAAGGGAACTGTCATAGAAAATTTCGCAGTCCTTAATTTAATTGGTGATGGATTGCATAATTTTTTAGATGGTATCATTATAATGGTGGGTTTTTTAAGCGGAATTGGTAACGGTGTAATTATCACACTTGCCGTTGCATTCCATGAATTACCTCAAGAGATTGGTGATTTCGGAATTCTTTTATATGGAGGTTTTACAAAGAAAAAAGCACTCTTTTATAATTTTTTAAGTGCAATGGTCGCTCTATTAGGGGGTGTTTTAGCATTATTTTTATCAGATACTTTAGAAATGTTTAACTTATTCTTTTTAGCCTTTTCTGGTGGTGGTTTTTTATATATTGCTGCTGTTGAACTCATGCCTGAACTTATTAAGGAGAAAAACCTAAAAAAATCCATTATTCAGGCATTAATTTTTATAAGTGGTTTATTGCTTATTATGTTATTAGTGGGGCTCTTACCACATGAATGATTTCTTTGACCTTTAAGTTTTTTAATCTAAATAAAAGATATATTGAATTGATTAATATAATATAATCAAATTTATTATAATCCATAAGTATTTTTTGTTCTTATGAAAAATATATCTAAAGAAGAGCTTTTAAGAAAATCAAAGATTCCGGGAATTAATGCTATTAAAATGCATAAATTCTATAAAGGTAAAATACAGATACTTCCTCGGTGTCAAATTCGAGATTATAAAGACTTTGCAATATGGTACTCTCCTGGAGTATCTGTTCCTTCTTCTGAAATTTTTAAGGATAAACAAAAAGTATATGAATATACAAATAAATCGAACTCTATAGCAGTTGTAAGTGATGGAACAAGAGTCTTAGGCCTTGGAGCTATTGGACCTGAAGCAGCGTTACCAGTAATGGAAGGAAAATCTTTATTATTCAAATATTTAGGTGGAATTGATGCATTTCCCTTATGTATAGGTAAAAAAGCATGTTGTGAGGCAGATCATATAATTGATTTTGTAAAAATGATACAACCTTCATTTGGAGGTATTAATTTAGAAGATATTGAGAAACCTAAATGTTTTACTGTTTTAGATCGATTACGTGCTGACCCAGAAGTGGAAATACCTGTATGGCACGACGATCAACAAGGAACGGCGTGTGTTACTCTAGCTGGATTAATAAATTCATTAAAAATAGTAGGAAAGAAAAAAAGTGAAGTAAAAGTAGTTTTTAATGGAATTGGTGCAGCAAATTTCGGTATTTATCGATTATTAAAAGCAGATAGATTTGATATAAAAAAATTTATTTTTGTTGATTCAAGAGGAATTTTATATCAAGGTAGGTCAGATTTAAATAATCCTGAAGATTATAAGCATGAATTGCTTAATACTAGTAATCCTGAGCATCTTCAAGGTGACTGTGGAGTAGCGATGGAAGATGCCGATATTCTTATTTCTTCTAGCATACCAGGTCCGGATATCATTAAGAAAGAATGGATTTCAAAAATGGCGGATGATGCTATAGTTTTAGTATTAGCTAACCCAATTCCTGAAATATATCCTTGGGAT
>JBHLQA010000494.1:0-2733 GCA_048885285.1 Candidatus Odinarchaeota archaeon | reverse complement strand
TACTTCGAATCCCACAGGTGAATCATCAAAAGGTTCTCCATTATAGTTTACAGTAATTTCCTCGCCTTTAGAAATATCTCGAAGAGTAATATATTCAATACATTTATTTTTGTAATCATAAATATATTTAACATTCGGATAATATGAATGATTTATAAGTTGGCTAACACTTAAAGAGATTGCCGATTCATATTCTCCTATACACTTAGGGTCATCCCATTCAAAAGAATAATTAGATAAAACTGTGTCTTCGATTAAATTCCAATCATTATTAGGAATAAGGAGTATATAAGCAATATCTATCGTCTCTCCTTTTGGTATATTCTCTTTTGCAAATACACCTCTTCCTTTTTTTGTTGTAATAAATTTTACTTCTAATAGATTATTCGTAGAATTCACCTAATTCAATAATTATTGATCGTATCATTTAATATATAAATTGATAGTTTTTTCTAATTCTTATTAAGAGATTGATCTGAGGTTTAACAAGTATTTAAGAAATATAGAATTAATTATTCCACTTCAAACCACATAGGACTTTTATCATCAACAAGTCCATTATAGTTTACCGTTAATTCCTCTCCTTCAGAAATATCCTTAATCGCAGAAAATTCTATTGCTTTATTCTCATAGTCATATAAATATCTGAGATTGGGCATAAATGAATGATTAATAAATTGACTTATACTAAGAGTTATAGCATTTCTAAATGCTGGCATATGCTCTGGGTCTTCCCAAATATAACAATAATCATATAAAATTGTTTTATATATTTTCTTATATTCTTTATTTGGAATAGGAACTACATAAGCAACATCAATAATAGTGTCTTTCTTAATTGCCTTCCTGGCAAATGCGCCTCTCCCCTTTTTAGAAGAAATGAATTTTACTTCAATATATTCATGCACAAATATCACTTATTATTTATACTTTTTAGGATTGACACATCTTCGCCATTGCATAACAGTTTCTAATGGTCCAAGTCCAATAAGTAGATCTCCTTTTTCGAATACAAAATCTGGTTTAAAACTATAGATCCATTTATTATCTCTTTTTAAAGCAATTATATGGAATCCTCGTTTATATCGTTTATCTTGCAATTCACTATAAGTTTTATCCTTGAAGTATGAA
Source organism: Candidatus Odinarchaeota archaeon (assembly GCA_048885285.1). Lineage (GTDB taxonomy): Archaea > Asgardarchaeota > Lokiarchaeia > Sigyniarchaeales > SOKP01 > Loki-b32. Next base: position 1,602 of record JBHLQA010000494.1, on the reverse strand, counting down.
TCCTCTGATAATGTTTCTCTTACTACAGTTTCAGAAGTTTCACTAATAGCTTGCTGTAAAATCGTGTGTGGTTCGAATCCTTTAATAATATTCTCTGCAATATGTGCAGCTGCATCAGCTATTAACTCACAACTAAAAATAATTCTCATTATCCCTGTAAGATCTCGAGGAGTGTCAACAATTTGTGCTAAATCTAAGAGATCTTTTTCGAGAGCAATATTTAAACCATCCATTAATTCTTCCATTTCTAAGACGTCTTCCGCTACTTCTGCATTTTTAAAGAATAAAGAAGCTAAAGCTAATTCAATCATAGTTTCTGAAATATCTACTAATAACACATAATTTCTCTGGATTTCTTCTATCTTCTCACAAATCTCCGGATTTTTAAGGTCAAGGAGCTCTTCTTTTTTCTCTTTTCCAATATTAAATGAAAATGGACCTAAATCATGACAAACCTTTTTTAAATCAATTATAGGTTGAATTTCTCCTTTAACAATTAAGATATCATCTTTCATAACTCTTTGATTCTTTTCAAAGAACCATTTTCCATTTCTTCTAATAGCGATTAAATTAACTCCATGTTTAGATCTAAAATGTATATCTGTTCTTATTTGACCAATAAATTCACAATCCTTATTTACAACTATTTTAACAATGGGTTCAGGAACATAACTGATATCACTAAATATTTGAATAAAATAAGATATATCTTTATTTATATACACTACTCTAGCTATATCTGATAAAGCATCTGAAATTTTGTCAATAGCATAACCCATTACCACAATTGGTTCTAGTTTTTTGGCACCATCTAATCCCCTTGGATGTGCTTGGATGATTTGGAAATTGAGTAAAAATGTTAATTCATGGATTCTTTGTTCCATCTTATAAGCTTCATCAGCAAGTTCTTTACTTCCGAATTTAATAGCACTGTAGGCTAAATCAATCATTAAATCTATATTTTGTTTCATTTCTCTAATAATATCCTTTAGGGAAAGTGGCTTATATTTAAACTTTTTACTCTGCTTTGTCATATTGTTTTTCTCACTCACGTTTGATATAATTTGGATTTTATATAAATATTATTATAAATATAATTAAAAAAAAGGGTGTTAAAAAATCAGCTAGAGATGTAAGAAAAGGAATCAGAAAATTATTTGGATCCTTTCCTCGTTTGAACAGAAATATAGCTCCAATAAATAGAGTTATAAACATTATTAAAAAAAGTATTAGAATTGTAATGAATATAATAATTATTACTAAAAAAGGATTTACTATTTCAATACCAGACATAATTCCTAGAAAATACCCAAGAAATACAAGAGATCCTAAACTTAAAAGAAGAGTTATAAATAATCCATAAAAGTCTTCTTTTAATCTTTCGGATTTCTGAATTTTTGGAGATAAACTACCAATATAAAGATGCATAGTCAATCTTGATACTAGAACTGTTGAAATATCACCAATTAATGAATTTAGTGCTGGGATTATTAAAAGCAGTATTGGAATGGTATAAAATATTTCTTCATTTGATGATAATAGAGTCCCAGCAATCAAACCCATCAATGAAGAAATAACAACAATAATGATAGATTCTTTAAT
>JBHLQA010000493.1:0-2736 GCA_048885285.1 Candidatus Odinarchaeota archaeon | reverse complement strand
TTGTTGAAGTTCTTTTTGAATTTCACTAAGCATATACTTATTTGCCTGATGTAAAATAAATAATTGAATATCATTTATACATAAACGGTTTTTACTTAAAATATCTCTGATGGAATTTGGTGCTATTGTAATTGAAAACTTGAATATTTCGCGGCCATCCATATACAAATAATTGTTTTTATCAACATCTTTTACGGTACCGCTATTGTATACTATCAATTTATCAAAATTTGATCCATCAGTTCCAAAGGAAGTATCAATGACACCTTGGTCATCAGGGCAGGATTCAATTATTGCTGCACTGGCTGCATCTCCAAACAAAGAAGCTGTATTCTTGTCCGAATAATCAATAATTTTAGAGTATTGATCTACCATAATAATTAAGGCAAGCTTTGACATTCCTACTTTAATAAAATTCCCAACAACAGCCAATGTATATACAAAGCCTGAACAACCCAGATTTAGATCAAAAGCTATGCATGTGGTTTTTAATCCAAGTTTATTTTGCACAATACAGGCAGTTGTAGGCAATTTATAATCGGGGTTTTGTGTACAAATGACAATTATATCAATGGATTTCCTATCTATATTGTTTTTTAAAATGACTTTTTCCGCAGCCTTTACAGCCATATCCGATGTAGACTCATCAGTATCAGCAACATGTCGGTGCATTATACCAACTTTATTTACAAGAAAATTCATATCAATCCCTGATATCTTACATAGATATTGATTATCAATAACTCTATTAGGAAGATAATATTCAACAGCACTAATTCTATAATTCATAAGTTAGATTTTCATTCCAAAATAGCATACCCAAAACCAGATGCCCCAAAACCATTTCCATTATAAATCATATGCTTTTTTCCATTAATATCAATTACATGACAGTACTCTATCATTTCTGAATCCCAGCCTTGTTCAGATGCTTCAATACCAACAAAACTGTCCTTTCTTTTCCACTTTATTCCATCTGATGATTCTGCATAACCAATTCTATAACTATTATTTTTTGAATTCCTATAATTTAATAATTTTCTATATGAATACCACATTTTATATTTACCATCCTCTTTTATTACACAAGGTCTACCAATTGCCTCGGAAGAATCATCATAATCAATACATATTATACCGTTTTTTATCCAATCAATACCATTATATGATTCTGCATATTTAACATGATATTTTGGCTCTGGATAATTATTGATAATTCTCCATTCTGTACATGATATGTACCACATTCTCCATTTGTTCCCTTCTATAATTATGTAAGGAGCTGTATTAAAAAAGGGTTCGTAAATACTCCTATCGCAAATAGGTCCTTTGGAATATTTTTTAAATACTTCTCCTTTGTAATCAGTTACCGCCAAACCAATAGATAATCTATATGAAACAGTAACTTGTGGGTTCCATCCAATGTAATAAAGGTATTTCTTATCATCTTTTTTAACAATGCATGAAGGCATAATGCCGTTATCGTCAAAAGTACCTAATTCCCCTAATTCAAAAAGTGGATCAATATGTATATTAGTTATTTCTTTCATATTATTAGCATTTACATCCAAATAATATGGAAGAGACTGTCCAAGCTTATTTCGAGAGCTAAAATATATCCTTACTATATTCTTATCAATAATCTCAGCAAATGGTATTGCAGCATGACTATTCATATATTGTACTTGATTGTTTGGTACATATATAAGCCCCTTTTTAATCCATTTCATATTAAAATCGTATTTTTAAGCTTGACATTTGAATCTTCCTTGCAGGATTCCCTTTATATACGCTATAAGGTTCTGTATCATTTGTTACACAGGAGCTCATAGCTAAAAATGTGCCTTCATCCACTAATATATTATCTTTTAAAGAAGTATTCACACCAATAAAACAATAAGGTTTAATTATACAATTACCTGAAATGACAACATGAGAAGTAATAAAAACATGATTGCCAATTTGGCTATGATGACCTATATGATTACCACTCCACAAAACAGTATTTGAACCGATTGTTACAAATGGTTGTATTGTATTATCTTCAAGTATAAAACAATTATCACCAACTTTTAAATTGCCAAATATAGTTGCCTTAGAACTGATATAACTAATTAGCTGATATCCCTTTGCTTTTATTTCGTTATATACTCTCTCTCTTTCCTTATTCATCCCTAAATGTGTCATCGGGGCAAAGAAAGAAAATTCACTGGGAGAAAATTGTTCATCAATACTTTCGAAGGGTAGAATCGGCAAGTTGCAGAATCTATGTATTTCAGGCAAATAATTAGAATGCACCGTGAATGCAACTACCTCATGGCTGCTATCATTTGTTAAGTAAAAGTGAGCTAGTTCAGCCAGATCTTTAGTTCCAAAGATTATTACTTTAGCCATATATTAGAGCGTTTTAATAAATAAACTGCATATTCAAATAATCCATAATCGTTTCTAATAACGAAATGTCGAGTAATCTCTTGTTTTAAAAATGAAGCTAAATGGTCAAATGGAAGATGAAATAAATCGCCTCTTTCCCAATCAACATGTTTTGTCATTACATTAAACGCAATACCTTCATTTGCTTTATCAAAAAGCATTAATATCAGTGTTTTAAAGTATTCAAACATTTCATCAAAGGTAAGTTCTCTTTTTTCTGTAAATACGCCATTTAAAATAATAAAATCATAGTTAGAAATTAAATCAGGTTTTTCAAGAACATCACCAACAATAAAATTAACA
>JBHLQA010000492.1:0-2753 GCA_048885285.1 Candidatus Odinarchaeota archaeon | reverse complement strand
GATAATAGTTCCCCCAAGAAAACTATGGAAAAAACCATGGTAAGGATAATCTAAATTAAAATAAAGAACAAAAAACGGTTCGATGTCCACAATCACACTCGCAATAAGAAATGTGGGAAAATCTATAAAGCTAAGAAATAATAATCCAATAAACAAACCAGGTCCTAAATGATATGGGGTGAAAGGCATATAAATGATATTTTACTAAATTTTTAATTATATTTCAAAATATTTCTTTATATATATATTATAGAATTCCAAGAGGATTTGATTTTCATTAGCCAAAATCAAAGAAATTTTAGTTTATGGTGGAATATTCCCTTATTTCATGTGAAAAAAGACAAAACTATGAGATTTATATAGGGGTTATGCTTAATCATATGTAAGAATAGAAGAATTAGATGGCTAATCCAACTTTTTGTTAAATAAAATGTAATGTTAGCATCTATTTGAGGAGATGCATTACCTAAAAATTGGGTTTTATTATTAAATGACAGAATACGATTTTACTTATAAAATAATACTTTTTGGAGATGTTTCAGAAGCAAAGTCATATTTTGCGAGAAGTTTTTGTCAACATTTATTTATGAGTGATACAGGAATCACTATTGGAGTTGATTTTTTTGTTCGAATGATACAAATATTTGGAATAAATGTTAAATTTCAAATATGGGATATATCAGCAGAAGAAAGGTTCAAGTTTCTAATTCCAACATATTGTAGAGGTGCGAACGTCGGTATAATAATTTATGATGTTAATAACGCAAATTCTTTAGCCCATATTCTTGAAAATATCCAAATAATAAAAGAAGGAGCCGGAGACATTCCAATAATGATAATTGGAATCAAATGTGTAGAAGACAATCAAAAAGTTGCGAGTATTCAAGAAATGCAAAGTAATTATTTAGAGATTGTTCAAAATGCTGAGAGTATTTTTGAGAACTTAGCAAAAAATTTAATTGAAGGTATTAATGCTGATATAATAGTCATAAAAGAACCTATAGAGATAAAAAGAAAGCTATACAGAAATAATAGGCCGGAATTCAGAGTAAATGATTATTTGGTTCTTAGATTAGAAAATAATAGAACAAATATTTATGTTGGTGGAAAATCATTCACTCAATGCAAGTATTTATTATTAAACATAGCTAGTGATAGATTTGAACAGTATGATGAGCTTGAATCTATCGATGAAGCATCAGAGAAGCTTGATGATTCAATGCATGGGATGAATTCGAAAAAGTGTTATATATCTCCTGAAACAGAATTTTGGGGGCATTGTTCAAATCTACAAGCATGGTATGAAAATGGCTACGACACCCGATTATTGCATAGAAATCTCTCATTTTCATTGTTGGAAGCACTCATGAAAGCAGGAGATCCCTTGGCAAAAAAGGTATTTAAAGAAGAGATTGCGGTGAGAATTGAGAGCGGTTATCCTTCAGTAGTTATGTATCTAATAAAACAGAATTATTTGAAATATTTAACTAAAGAAGAATTGCAAACAGTCTTTGAAAATCCTAAAATTCAAAAGAATTTATCAAAATGGTTTGAAGATTCTAAGCTTATTCCGAGATGGTTGTCTCTGAAAATAAAATCTGAATTAAAATTCCAGAATTTATGGAAACAAGGTATTTAAAGTATTGATATTAGCATATTCTATTTTTATAAAGGTAATTAGTAAAAAAATTTATTGTATTAAATAATTCGACTATGAACTCTAAGTTCATCTTTTTCCAAATGAAATTTTTTTCCATTAATTCATAGGAAAAAAATGAAAAAAGTTAAGGGTATTGTATTTTTTATAATTTTCCACTAATTTCCATGACAAAAATGAAATCTTGATTAAAATTTTACAATATATTTAAATATTGGAGAAGTTATGGGTATTCTTAAATAAAATTTAGTTACCAAAACTATATAAGGCGTTTTTAGAGTTAAAGAAGAAAAACAAAAGGAGCTTATAAGGGGTTAGGTAGAATTAAATGTGTGATGCAATCTTAAAAACCGTCATTTTGGGAGAAGTTGATACTGGTAAAACATCTTTAGTAAGGCGGTTCATAACAAGTAAATTCAATTCAGATTGTAAGAGTACAATTGGTATTGATTTTCAAACTAAAGATTGCGAACTTGATAACCTTGAACTAAAGTTAATGATTTGGGATTTTGCTGGGCAAAAAAGATTTCGCTATATGTTTCCTGAATATCTGTATGGTGCCCTCGGAGGAATTTTAATGTATGATATTACAAATTACTCCTCTTTTGCTCGTATTGGTACGTTTTTATCACTCGTACAAGAAACGAATAAATCTTTACCACTTTTATTAGTTGGTTCAAAGTTAGATTTAGAAGATTTTAGAGAAGTTCCTAAAAAAGTTGGATGGAGAGTTGCCAAATCAATGGGTTTAAATGGATTTATTGAATGTTCTAGTAAAACTGGTGAGAATATTGATTTAGTATTAGAAACATTAATGCGATTAACATTAAATAATATGTTAATCAATGAAACAAAAATAATAGAAGTGGAAAGCACACATTAAATCTTTATAAATAAGGTTTCTGGCTAATTCCGGCGATTTAAGATTTGGTTAGTTAATTTCATAGAGTCTATTTTGGATCCTATACAAATCATATACTATTCTTAATTTTTGATTTTTCTTCTTTTTTTGCTATCTTTATTAGATTTTTCGAATGGGTATCAAAATTATTTGAAAATTCTGCACTAATTCCAAGATAGTTATCTCAAAAAATGA
>JBHLQA010000491.1:0-2758 GCA_048885285.1 Candidatus Odinarchaeota archaeon | reverse complement strand
AGGAAATCCTTGAAGCTCTCAAATTAAATATAAGAGACTATTTTTCTAAAACTGGTTTCTTCAAAGGCATAGTTTTAGGATTAAGTGGAGGAATTGATTCAGCTTTTACTGCTTATACTTGTGCTAAGGCAATTGGATCGGATAAAGTAACGTGTATTATGATGCCAACCCGTTTTACTTCGGAACAAAGTATAAATTTAGCTCGTAATTTATGTAAAAACTTAGATATAAAATATATCATTCATCCGATTGATGATATATTTCAAAGTTATATTCAGGATTTTAAGAAAAATTTGGGAGAACTACCTTTTGATATTGCAGATGAGAATCTACAGGCTAGAATTCGTGCGACTATTTTAATGTATTATTCAAATAAATTTAATTGGTTATTAGTTTCCACTGGTAATAAATCTGAGATAGCTGTTGGATATTGTACGCTTTATGGAGATACCTGTGGGGGAAAAAATATTCCCGGAGATCTTTTAAAAGTACAAATCTATGATATTTGCAAATGGATAAATCGAGAAAAAGAAGTAATCCCTAAAGGCATTATTGACAGACCTCCAACTGCTGAATTGAGAGAAAATCAAAAAGATGAAGACTCATTACCACCTTATAACATATTAGATCTTATCTTGAATGAGATTATTAAACATGGAATAGGCAATGAATTAAATCACCTGGAAAAAAAAGGAATTGATATAAAAACCATAAATTATGTAAGAAAATTATATTTAAATTCAGAATTTAAACGTAGACAATTGGTTCAATCAATTAAAGTGAGTGAAAGTGCATTTGGGATAGGACGTCGATATCCCGTATTAAAAAAAATAAATTTAGATAATGAAATTTGAAGAATTTCAAAATACTTTTTACATAAAATATTATCATATTAATAGAATTGTATTATTTTTATCCTATAAGTGATTTCTTTGTCCAGTAAATCTATACAATTATCATAATTTTTCCATTTTAATTTGAATCCTATTGAAAATCTTAGCGATTTTGTCCAGATCTCATTCATTATTATGTCTTTATGTCCATGATATAAATGTTTTACTGGTCAAATATAAAGGTTTATATATAGTTTCACACTATTTGTTCATAATATAATTTTAAAAAGAAAATATAATTGAGTATAATAAAATATATTTGAAAAAAAATAGAATGAAATGAAATGATTGAAAAAGATGATCCAGAACGCTGGAAAATTTGCGATAAAGTAATAGAGACGGTAAAAGAGCAGGATATCAAATTAGTTTACTTCCAATGGACAGATATTCATGGAATAATTAAATCTTTTGAAATTAACGCGAAAAGAATTGAAGATTTTCTTCAAGATGGAGAACATTTTGATGGAAGTTCAATTACCGGATATGGGGCTATAGAAGAGTCTGATAAAACTGCTATACCAGATCCTAGTACTTTTGCAATTATGCCTTGGCGAAAGGAGAAAAAAGTCGCTAGATTCATCTGTGATATATATAAACCAGATGGAGCTAGATACGAAGGTGATCCGCGTTACATCCTCCAAAGAGTAGTTAAGAAAGCTTCTGATCTTGGATATACTTATTATTGCGCTCCTGAACTTGAGTTTTTCGTAATCGATACAGATACTGAGAAGGCATTTAAACCTGGTGATATGCGCGGATATTTTGATTACGATCCTTATGATATTAACGAACGGATGAGATATAGGATCAATGAATATTGTGATGCCATGGGAATTGAAACCGAGGCAATACATCATGAAGTTGCCTATGGTCAACATGAAGTAGATTTTAAATATGATAAAGCAGTAACATCAGCGGACAATACGATTACTCTTAAAAATATAATTAAAACTGTGGCAGCTGAAGATGGTATGGTTGGAACATTTATGCCAAAACCATTTGCAGGAATTAATGGGAGTGGTATGCATGTTCACCAAAGTATGATGAAAGATGGAAAAAATGCTTTTTATGATGAGAATGATGAAAATTATATCTCAATGACAATGAAGAAATTTATCGCGGGACAATTAAAACATGCGAAAGCGATGTGTGCTGTTTTAAGTAGTTGGCCAAACTCTTATAAACGTTTAGTTCCTGGCTATGAAGCTCCAGTATATATAGCTTGGGGTTTTAGGAATAGATCACCATTAATAAGGGTCCCAGATTTTAGTGGAAAACCAAGTTCTGCTCGCTGTGAGATACGATGCCCAGATCCTGCTGGGAATCCCTATCTTCAATTTGCTGTACTATTAGCGACAGGTTTAGATGGCCTGATCTCTGATGATATTGAAGTTCCTGAAGCTACAGATAAAAACGTTTATCATTTTTCATCCAAAGATCTTGAAAAGGCAGGAATTGATGCATTACCGGGAAGCTTAAGACAAGCAATTTTAGAATTCAGGAACTCAGAATTTATGAAAGAAGTATTTGGAGAAGAACCTTGGAAAAACTTTTATTATGCCAAATTGGAGGAGTTTGACGCCTATAGAATTCATGTAAGTCAATGGGAAAGAGATAGATATATTATAAAATTGTAATTTTTTTTGTTTTTTTTCTTTAAATACATATAAGTATATATGACTAAAAACATAAAGGTCATCAATTACTTCTTTAAATCTATAAGAACACCTTTTATTTTTAATAAAATAATGTTTATCTTACAGTATAACGAGCTATATTAGACTAAAAAAAAACAATGGAAGTTTATTAATTGTAGATGGGGTGTCTTATTGCCCTCATGGATTGCCAGATGTTAATGAGTTAGG
>JBHLQA010000490.1:0-2767 GCA_048885285.1 Candidatus Odinarchaeota archaeon | reverse complement strand
ATAAGAATTATAAGAAAAAAATGTTGAAAATTTTTAAAATATTTTAGAGGTCCCAAAAATTTTGTATAATAATATAATTTTTATGAACCTTTATGTTAAATTTTTCTTTCTTATATCGATTTTAATAAAAATTATATAACTTCATTAAATAAATAATCTTGATTATGAAAGTAAAATTTTTTATGATTATTCTCTATTCTTTAATTGGAGGAATATTTATTACTTTATTTACAGGAATTTTAGCCTATCCAAAAGAGAATCTCATTGGATCCGAAAAATGGGGTCTTCCGTTCTATTGGTTAAGTCGACCCGTTTATCCCGGAGCAGAAAAGATAATTAATTGGGCGAATTTATTGATAGATTTTTTGATATGGATTATCTTGATGTTTATGATTTTTATGATTATTTACCTAATAGGTTACTTCTTCTCAAAAGTGAAAAAAAAAAGTGAAAAAAATGATTAAATATTTAGTTAATAATTCTGCTTAAAAATTTATAATAATATTTTATTTTTAATCTCTAAGTTCACTTATAGCTTCCATTACCATTCCAGTAATTTCTCCGTATGTTATAGCATCTTGAAGATTCCCTTCAATTTGTAAATCTCCACTCATATAAGCACTAGTACCATCAACCTCACCAGAAGCCATCCCCGCCCATGCAGCAGTTGAAGCTTTCATTGTTGCGCTTGGATTATCAGTTTCACCCTCACCATAATCTACTTGCCCTTCTCCAAATTTTAACCAATACTTATAATCTGCATCAGTAACTACAAATTGAATGACTGTAAGGTCAATATCTTCAATTTCTTCTTTAATATCTTCATCTTCTTGAGCTAGTTGTTTTAATGCTTCTGCTATTAAGAGAGCATCAGAAGGTTTTCTTTCAACTTGACCTTCTTGTATTGCATTTAATTTTTGAAGTAAATCATCACTAACCATTTTATAATTCTACCCTTTTTTTATCAATATAATATATCTTTAATTTAAAGATGATTAGTTTAATTTTGAATATATTAAAAGTTTTTATCTGTTATATCAATAAAATCAAGTGATAAAGAAATGAATAGTAATATCTAGAAAGGAAATTAATCTATTTTTTAAAATTTATTTGAAAATAAAGAATTAATTTAAAAAAAAAGAATAAAAATTAGAAATTTAAACTTAAAGACTTTCACCTTTTACATCTATACTACCAGTTGAAGCGGTCAAGCTTAATGTATATGAATTAGTTGCTGAACTATAATCATTCGAGGTAATTATTTTACTTTTAGAACCACCTATCTGGATAAATCCTCCAGATTCTATAGGATCATAATCAACAGAACCTGTTGATGTTGATCCTGTGAATTGAGCTCCAATATTTGCTGAATTATCTTTATAATAAACATCAATGCTCCCTGTAGAAGTTCGTATTGACCCTTTAACGTTAGTATTTATTTCAGTATTTTGGATAATATTGACATCAATACTCCCTGTAGAAGTACCAAGTTCCCAATTATCATTATTAACATATTTCATATTAAAGCTATTGAATTTTATTGCCCCCGTAGAAGTCGTTCCAACCAAATTTTTTCCAATATAACAATTAGAAAAATTCAATCTAAGAGACCCTGTTGAAGTGAAAGTGCTTACACTTTGAGTAAATTTAATTTGATTAGCATATAAGGCAACAGAACCTGTATTTGTCGAAATATCAACATCCCCTAAAAATGTTGTGTTTTTCGCAGCATTTAATGAAACAGAACCAGTAGAGGTTGATAATATTGTATTATTAAGAATGCTATTAGGCGGAATATCCATTCTTATTGACCCCGTACTAGCTTGAGTATTAAGATCGTATATTACATCTGATCTGAGTGTTAAATTAATATTTACTTTCTGAGAAATGCTGAATGTTAACCAAGTAGATGCCTTTGCATCCAATATGAATGAGATCTCTTGCGTACTTTCATTTTGCCATATTATAGGATAGAAAAAATCTTGAAATGATTTGCCATCAACTAACATTCCTTTTATTCGAATATCCAAATCTATTTTTACATAATAATCGGTTGGTGTTTTATTATAATTAATGTTTATAGATCCAATATCAGAATTAACATTTATTCTTTCGATTGTAGAGGGAGTTATCGGATTATAATAAAAGGTATTTTTATAGGGTACTGAGCCCCACGTACTCAATATTAAAAAACCAAATGCTGTTCCTCCAGAGACTATACAAATAGAAACAATAATTAAAAGAATTCTATTACTTTTTTTCAATTAAATCACATCATTAAAATGATTTTAACTTAAGTTAACACAATTTAACCAGATATTTAAATAAATATTAGACTGATTTTTGATTTTAAAAAAAAAGTTGAATTATGATTTAACAAAATTCTTTTAATCTTTTTCGTTTAATTACAGCCTAATCATCAAAATGGATTAAAAAATTTTAAAAAAAGTTAAAATTTAAGGTATTTACTTAACTACTTTGTCCATCAATATTTATATTCCCCGTGGTAGTTGTTAAATCAAATCTAAATGTATAATTTGCACTACTATAATCAAGTGAACTGAATTGAGTAAATCCAATATTTTCAAATCCTCCTAAATTGGTTGGATTAAATTCTCCCGTAGTTGTTGTCCCTAAAAATGTAGCACCTATAGTAGATGAACTATCACTATAATCAATATTTATATTTCCTGTTGAAACATTCCCTTCACAGTCGACATTTCCACCCATCTCTATATTTTGGATTATATCGCAATTAATGCCTCCT
>JBHLQA010000489.1:1377-2776 GCA_048885285.1 Candidatus Odinarchaeota archaeon | reverse complement strand
AGAAAATCGCGGCGGGAAATGCGTTTGGTCATGACGTTACTTCCTTTCAAGCCTGGGAAATCGAATTACCAACATCTTGGGGTTTTCTAATATTACAAACTATTAATCTCGCTTTAAAAAAGCAATTATTAAATTCTAATAATTGGAATTTAAAAATGGGGGATTCTGATGTATTTTAAATATAGAAATGAAAATATTACTTATTTATTATGTTTTAATACTTTCAATGATTCTTTACAAACTCTAAATAAATCTTGAATGTTTCTATTTTCAAACAAGACTGTGCCATTTGGTCTCCTACAAACCCTACTAGCAATAACGTTACAACCAAAAGAGAGTGCTTCTCTAATGGATATTGCATCACCATCAGATATTGTTGGTCTTAGAAAAAGGTCCGCTTTTTTAAAAAGAGGCCATAGCTCTTTCTGTCCTGTCATAAAAAAGAAATTATCCTCAATGTTATATTCCTTAATTTTCTCTTTCAATTTTTGAAAGTAATCTGGATATCTAGTTTCATTAGCTAAAGCAAAAAAAAATCCAACATTAGGGTATATGTTCTTCAATAATCTTGTCAGCTCTAAACAGAGATCAAATCCATAACCATCTATTCCCTTTACAAATCTTATACAAGCTGCGTTAGCAATTAAAAGAGGAGATCGATTTTTAACAAAATCCAATATTTTTCTGTCATAGCTCTTTAGTATACTTTCTTCTTCTCCTAATGGAGGGGGTAAATACGCATTTTTAACAATAATTCTCTGATTTTTAATTTTTAAATGATTTAGAAAAATCTTATAACTAGGATTAACCAATTGAATGTAATATGCCTTGTTTAACATTTGCCTAATTAATACCCGAGTAAATCTACTCGAATCATTATATTGAGAAATCAAGGGAAAACCATGAATGACTAATGAGGACTTATGAATTGAAAAGTAAGTCATTAAGAACAATATAAGACGTTGATTTATTGAAGGAGGATGGAAAATAAAATTCTTTCTTTTAAAACTAAGAATTTGTCTCAATAACCATTTTATAAAATTGTTTAAACTCTTTATTTTATTCCAATCGATAAAAACAGAGTTCTTCTCAATTTTCGATAATCTATAGAGATATACTGAGATTCCATTAAATACGGGTGGTAGTGGTCCTATATGAATATTTTGCATTTTTGTTTTTCGATTTTTATAAATTAACTCTTTCTTTCTAAATCCAATTTATTAAATAATAGAATTATAGAAAATCAAGGAATTGGCAAAAAGTACGAAAAAGAAGGGTAATCTCACAGATGGTATGGAGATATAGTCAGACAAAAAATAAGGCATTCCACAAATTCGAGATATCACGAACTCGCGGAATGCCTTTGTTTGCTGGCGGAGAGGCCGGGATTCGAACCCGG
>JBHLQA010000489.1:0-1367 GCA_048885285.1 Candidatus Odinarchaeota archaeon | reverse complement strand
GAATTTCCAATCATATACTCCTTTTTTTCAATATTGAATAATTTTAATACTGTAGGGGCAATATTAAAATAATTAATTACATCCACTTCCTTAGTTCTGAAATTTTTACCATTAGCAATAAAAAAACCATATTGCGAATGCTCAATATAATCGCCCCTCATCTTTACAAAACGAGAGGGTAATCCTGAAAACAAATAATTATCCTGCAATACAATGAAAAGCTCCGTTAATCGCTCTGAAATAATTGAAAATGTATTTTTAACCCATCTTTCTTTTTTTAGTTCAGTTTCTATAGAATTTTTTTTTAATGCGAGTTCTCCATGCAATAATAAAACTCCTACATTAGATGGCGATTGAGAGATAACTTTCGCCGCAGTAGTTCCTAAGTGTTTGATTTTTTCAGTTGGGATATTAAATTTTTCCTTTAGCATATTAATTAGCTTAAAACTAAATCTTAAATTTGTACTAATAATCCCAAATAATTTATTGAAAATACTCCTAAATAATTTTGACCCTCCTTTATTTAAAAAAAGAAATCCTTTTTTTTCTAACCATCTGTTCATATGTATTACTCTTGAATAATGCTTAAGACCATGGTCACTTACAATTATGATATTATCAATATCTTCATGTTCCAGTATCTCTCCTAACATTCTATCTATTTTAATATAACTTATAAAAATATTTTTCAAGATCTCTTTAGGATCTTTTGGAACTGTCAAGTGTGAACATACATCAGGAGATCTGATAACATATATTAATAGATTAAATTTTTTATTTATTTTTTCTAGAAATATTTTTTTCTTAATTTCAAATGTTTTAAATACTTCAGGTATATCACGACCATCCACAATCCATTTATCTTTAATATGTTCTGTTAAACTTTGAGGAACACAGGCCAATGAAGGAGAAAGCATGCCTGAAATCATTTCACCGTTAATATTCCAAGGGGGAAATGTTCCAGGAACATTTAACACAAAGGATCTTAAAGTGGGATTTGAAAATATGGCTTTATTTTTCCATAATGAGGAATTAAATAATCCTTTAATGGGATGATCAAAATAATGCATTCCAAGTTGATTAGGAGTAACTCCTGAAAAAATACAGGGCCAAGATGGAATTGTTGTAGGTGGTATTGTGACTCTTAATTTCGAGGAAAAACCATTGCTAATTATTTTTTTAAAATTTGGTAATAAATTTCTCTTCAATAATGGTTCTAAATGATTGAAACAGCCACCATCAATCCCTAAAATAATATTTTTTATTAAATTCACCAATATTATCTATTATGAGAATTAAATATTAATGGGTATTTAATTCCTTTTAAAATTTAACCAAATTAAGGGTTCTCGATATTGGTTAAAATG
>JBHLQA010000488.1:0-2780 GCA_048885285.1 Candidatus Odinarchaeota archaeon | reverse complement strand
ATTTTTCCAGGATTAGATCTCGAAGTATTTAAATATGGGGATGAGACTGAATGGCACAATTTTCATTTTAATATTCCTCCAAGTAATAGTAATTTTAAAAATAGCCCTTACTATTATAACAACAAACGTCTAGTCCATTTTACAAATCTTCAAGCACTATATTCTATAATTCAGGGACAATCTTTAAGACTTTACAACTTAAATAATCTAGATGACCCAAGAGAATTTATTTTTGCAAGTAAAATTTTCAATTTAACAGATAACCTTATCACTGACGCCAAAGAAAATCTTTACGTATCATCATTTTGTGAAAAAAAAATCCTTGGAATTCCATTTGCCTCTACAGAGTTTAATATGTGGAGGTTATATGGAGATTTGGGTAAAGGTATTGCAATAGTTTTTTCTATCGAGAATGATCCATCAGTTTGGCTTGACTTCCATTTGAGCAGGGTTATATATGGCTCAAAATCACGATATAGTTTCAATAAACTTCTTAAAACTATCAATGAGTTCAATCGTATTGGCTCCCACGCTGATATTGATTTAGGAAAATTGTATCCTTTCCATAAGTCAAATCTATTTAAGCTTGAAAATGAGGTAAGATTAGTATACGACCAAAGAAATAAAAGAACAGGTATTCAGCGAAGGACTATTGTTGACTCAACCCATAAAATAGTCTTTCCAAACTTAATTAAGGATTATTCAAAATCACAACAAAATTCATGTAATATTGGATACTTATCTCTACCGATTTCCTCTCAAGACTACCCCGTATCAATTGAGGATTCAATACCTCTTCTTAAGATTGAAGAGGTAATAATTGGTTATAATTTCATTCCAGGTTCCTCAGATATACATGAAAATATTGAGAATGCATGTTTTAGACATTTAGGCTATGTACCTAAAATTAAGCAGACAAGATTGGCGAAATTGTATTGGGGAAATCCTAAAAACTGAGAACCAAATATTTAGAAAATAGGTCGTGAATTAGTCAGTCAGATCTATTAAGTTCTTGATCGAATGATTTATAAAAATTATCTATCAGCAGATGAATATGCAGGTCTACTTGCATAAGAAGGAATCCTACTGAATAATATTGGGCCAACGCCAGAATTCAATGTTCGACAGTTGTTGAGAAATAGCAGAGATGGATTAATTGATGTTGTGGTAGGAACTTATCAAGAAGGGCCGAATACTTGGTAGAATATTTACAGGAAAGAATAATCATTCCGTCCTTTGGATTAGATTAATAACATCAGTTAATTTATCAATTATTCTAAATGCTTGATTCAATTTCATGGTATTGATGGTAATTTGGGAATGAAGGTTCGAGTATTAAATATATCGTAATTAATCCTTAATAAATCAGATAAGATCATTTATGACAGAAATTGATGCTGAAAATGCACCCATTTGTTCCGATTGTTTTACGGATGAAGGTCTTAGATTAGATGCCTTTAAAATGGGAATACATAATTCTCAAAGGTGTCCTAACTGCCATTCAATTAAAGGTAGTAAATTGACAAAGGAACTAGTTCGTATATTATGTAAAAGCTATTTTGTACGAGGAACAATGGAAAAAATGGAATATGGGAGTGCCCCTCTAGTTGAATTTAATGAATACCATAAAGATAAATCTGATATAATTGTTTCACCTTGGCTAATAAACGATCTTAAACTTTTAGAACAGGTCGGGCAAATAGGTTTTTTTTATTACGGACCAAATTTATGGATGCTCGGTGAGATTGAACCTCTAAAAAAATTACAGATTAAGAGTGAAAGAAACCATGTCATTGATGAAATTATTCGAACTTATCCAATCTTAGAGCTGACACCTACTAATTATTTTTATAGGCTTAGAAAAAATCCTAAAACACCAAATGATCCATCTCAATATGATTCCCCTCCAGATAAGAACTTAGGTGAAGGAAGATTTGACACCAAAGAATTACCAATTTTATATGGCTCTCAAGATCTAGAGTTATGCCTTCATGAGTGCAGATCGACAGCTGAAGATAGGTTATTTATTAGCAAACTTGCTCCAACAAAAACCTTACGATTCCTTGACTTAACTGAACTTGTTGATGAAATAGGATTTAATGAATATGGAGGTCTAGATCTAGCATTATATTTCCTTTTTTTAGCAGAAAAACACTCATACCCAATTTGTAGAGATCTGGCCTTCAGAACATGGAAATCAGGGTTAGATGGATTAAACTATCCTTCCTATTTTAGTTACCTTCGAAATGGTATGATTCCTTTTAAGAGCATTTATGGACTCTCAATTAGACTATTTCCCGAATTAAAAGAATATTCAAAAAAGCAGATTATACCAAATCTTGCAGTTTTTGGTCGTCCTATTGCAGAGAATAAAGTATCAATAAAATGTATTAATCGAGTTATTTTGAACGAAGTGTCTTATGAATTTACATTTGGACCTACGTAATTAGTCCATTTAATGTATTTGTGGTTTAAATGAGAATTCGAAGTCATATACTTGAAGAGGAATCAAGAACCTTTTTAAAAACTCTATTGCCGGATAAGTGGGTTTTGAGAAACAAACCTCTTGATTATGGGATAGACTGCGAAGTCGAAATATTTGACCAGAAAGGTTACACCACTGGTCAAGTATTTTGGATCCAAATTAAAGCCACTGATTCAGAAAATGAATCGAATATTAGGAGTATACGATTACCTAACTCAAAAATCAAATAGTTTACTAATTAGTAATCAAATCAAAATAAAACCCTACTACTTTACTAAAAACAGTATCTACTCCC
>JBHLQA010000487.1:0-2784 GCA_048885285.1 Candidatus Odinarchaeota archaeon | reverse complement strand
TAAAAACCACCAATATTTTCATCCCAAAAATCATCTAATTGAATCTTATGTAAATCTAAAGCAGTTTTTAGATAAAAAATATCAAAAGTAGCTTCATATAATTCTATGAGCCCCCAAATCAAGAAAGCATAATCATCTAAATATCCTTGAATTTCCGAAGAACCATCCTTATATCTATGTAATAATCTACCATTTGCTTCACGAAGATGAGATAGTAAAAAGCCCACATTGTCCTTCGCAATTTTTAAATATTTGATTTCTTGAAAAGCTACAGCAGCTTTAGCTAAGGCAATAATCATTAGTCCATTCCAATCTGTCAAAATTTTTTCATCTTTATGCGGGTGAATCCGCTTTTGTCTGATACCAAATAGCTTTTTACGAATTTCATCTATTTCATTTTCGATTTCTCCTTTAGGAATACTTTTCAAGTGGATTATATTTTTCCCAGTTTTTTTACCAATTGATTCTTCTAAGTAATTACCAGATTGCTCAATATTAAAAACCTTAATTGCTAAATCCAATTCCTCTTTTCCAAGGATTCTTTCTAATTCATTCCTAGACCATATATAAAATTTACCCTCTTCACCTTCACTATCAGCATCTTCAGCAGAAAAAAAACCACTTTCTGATGATATCATATCTCTCAAAACATACTCTAATATTTCCTGAGCGGTTTTTTTATAAATAGATTTTTTAGTCGCTTGATATGCTTCAATATAAGCTATTGTGATTAAGGCTTGATCATAAAGCATTTTCTCAAAATGTGGAACAAGCCATTTTGAATCTGTAGAATATCTATGAAAGCCAAATCCGATATGATCATATATACCTCCTTTTTTCATTTCTAAAAGAGTGCTTTCTACCATTTGTAGAGCTTTTTTATTACCTGTACGTTTCCAATATCGAAGTAAAAATATAACATTATGAGGAGTCGGAAATTTAGGGCGATCTCCAAATCCTCCGTTAATGGAATCATATTTTATAGATAGCCTTTGAAATGTTTTGTTAAGAGTTGATTTAGTAATTTTATCTCCAGGTGATTCTTGATCAATATTTTGAAGATTGAAAGTAATTTTTTGAGCAGAATCTAATAGTTCTAATCTTTGGTTATTCCATAAATCTTTAATACGTTTAATTAGATCTATTAAGCCTATTCGCCCAAATCGGGTCTGTTTCGGAAGATATGTTCCAGCAAAAAATGGTTTTTTATTAGGAGTCATGATTATCGTTAGTGGCCATCCTCCAGATCCGGTCATCAGTTGACATATCATCATATATATTTTATCTATATCTGGACGTTCTTCTCTATCAACTTTTATGGAGATAAATGTATCATTCATCAATTCTGCAACCTCTTCATCTTCAAAGGATTCATGCGCCATAACATGACACCAATGACAAGTAGAATATCCTATTGATAAAAATATAGGCTTATCTTCTTGCTGTGCTTTATCAAAAGCTTCTTTTCCCCATGGATACCAATCTACGGGATTCTTTGCGTGCTGAGTTAAATAAGGACTTTTTTCATTTGATAAATGATTCATATACTCTTCCAATTGTCCACTTTTCATTTGATAATCCTCTTCATTTTAAAAATTTATTATTATACATATTTAAATACACAAAATCTTCTATTCGTTTCCTAGGAGGTCGTTGTTTTTCTCCTAATTTCATTTTTTCAGATAAAACAGGATTAATTGTTTTTGAACGTTTACCAACAATTATAAGTGTAATTAATCTCATATCATCTGGAATTTTAAGAATTTTTTTAGCTTGATCTTCATTAAAACCTGCTATTGGATGAGTAATCAATCCCAGTTCTGTTGCGCGTAATATTATAAATGCTGTAGCTATTCCTGTATCAAATAAATAATATAATCGATTATCTATTATACAATCCTTTTCAGGTTTACTAAAAACCGCAATTATCATAGACGCCTTTTCAACCCATTTATTTCCATCCGACAAAGTCGAAAATAATTTTTCCAGTTGTTCTTCTTCTCTAACAAAAATAAATCTCCATGGCTGGTTATTCCCACATGATGGAGAAATTTGAGCTTTTTCTGCTAAATCTTTTATTAATCCATCTGAAACCTTGATAGGATCAAGAGAACGATATGCTCTTCTCTTTTGAATTGCTTCTTTAACATCCATTTTTTTCCCAGTTATTATTTTTAAAAAATACTATAAAAAAATAAGATTAAAAAATAATTAATTTGTCAATTCTTTTAATATTCTTTCAACATCCTCAGGGTGTCCTTTAACTGATACTTTTGGCCATATATAAGCGATTTTTCCTTCAGGATCTATTAAAAAAGTACTTCTTATAACACCGATATATTCTTTTCCTCTGAATTTTTTCTTCCCCCATTTACCATATTTCTTGATTACTTTCTTTTCAACATCACTCAATAGATTAACCTTTAGATTCTTCTTTTCAATAAATTTTGCATGAGATTCAGGAGAATCTGGGCTAACTCCAATAACAACTGCATCTAATTTTTGTAGCGCTGGCAAAATTCCTGTGAAGCCAATGGCTTCACTAGTACATGCTGGAGTATTATCTTTTGGATAAAAATAAAGAATAACATACTTTCCCTTAAAATCTTTTAATGAAACTTTTTTTTTATCTTTATCCGGAAGAATAAATTCAGGCGCATCATTTCCTACCTTCAATTCAAGAATTTGTTGTGTCATTTTTTATACAACTTATCTTTGAATTGGTTTTATAATTTATTAATTTAAATCTTTTTGAAGATTAAATTATTAAACTACTTTTGCAGA
>JBHLQA010000486.1:0-2797 GCA_048885285.1 Candidatus Odinarchaeota archaeon | reverse complement strand
GAAAATTCAATTTCCCCTAAATGGATTGAAATTAAAGATACAATCATGAAAGATATGCCTCAAAATCCTGATACTCCTTTAAAGATAATGGTTTTAGGAATAAGTAGTGGAAAAACCACATTCATTAAATATCTCGCAAACAATCTATTTAAAGCCGGACTGAAGGGAGGCTATCTGGACTCTGATTTAGGGCAACAGATTATATATGTTCCCACAACAATAAATATAGGAACAATTAATGATTATATTGTTTCTAGTGAAAATGTTAACTCTGAGAAAACAGTATTTATAGGTGCTACCTTTCCTAAGGGTAATAATAAATTTATTGTATCACTTTCATGTAGAGATTTAATAAATGATTATATTAGAAAGAATAAAGATATTCGGTTTGTATTAATTGATACAGATGGATGGATAAAAACGGAAGCAGGAATTTTATATAAAAATTTCTTTATTAAAACAATAGACCCAGACATTTTAATTGTGTTTCATGATGAAAGTGTTGAGGAATTAGAAGAAATTGAAAAAACTTCTTCAAGTTTAAGAAAAGATAGGAAAATGTTTATAATTAAGGAGGAAAATAAATACTATTATGAAAAAAATAAGGATGAGAGGAGATTCTTACGGCAAAGTCAGTTTTCTAAGAAATTTGAGGAGTTTAGAAAAATTTCAATTCCTTTAAATGATATGGTATTTATAAAGACAGATTATAATAAAGAAAAAAATGAAATCATCGAGATGGAAATCAATATTAATGACCTTCTCAATCTTCCTTACCATTATGTAATAATAGGTTTGATGACTGAATCTTCAGAATTAATAGAAATAGGGCTTCTTTTTACTATTAATCCAGAAAAAAATTATATTTTGTTATACTCAGATTTAACTTATAAGGAACAAATAAAAATAAAAAAGATTTTACTAGGTTCCCTCAGATTATCCACAAAAGGAAATCATCAAGGATATCTATATCTTTAACATAAAATTTTTATAAATCTAAATTATATTTTCAAAAATTATTTTTATGCTATTAAGACTAATTTTTTTAAATTGAAGCATAATTATAATAATCTATGGTAGATGAGAATCTTCACACAAAGTTCCTTAAATTAATGTCCTCTAAAGTCACAGATTCAGATTTAGAATTAGTTAATTTAGGAAAATCGTTAGGATTGGATTTAGTTTCTTTTGCTGATTTGAGAGCTTCACAAGAAGATAATTTTGTTGATCAAGTAAGAGATAAAGCTCTGGAGAAGATGCAAATAGAAAAAGATAATGTTTTAGATAATATTGATTCATTTTACGCAGGGAGTATTGATTTTATGGTATCTGAAGAACCTGAAGGGAAAAAATTTTTTCTTTTAGAAACTAATGGCGGATCTCACAGAGGTCTTTCAATTATCACTAAAAAACAGCAAGCACTTTTATATAATGGATATCTTGAAGCTATTTTACAAGCAGCAAGGAATAATATGAATATAAATAATAAAGTATTTGTTTTAATTGGAATACCGATAAATGATGGTCTAATTCATGAAAAGGTTATAATGCTAGAATATTTACGAAAAATACTCAAATCTCATGGTTATACTGTGAAGATTTTTAATACTGACAATTATGACAGAGATTTTAAAGCAGAAATTGTTTTTTTAATAGCAGATTATAAACAATTGTCCCATTCACTTTCATTTTCAAATAATTGGATTAAATTTAAAGGAGATAAGGTTCATATATTAATAGGAGATGGCATTGCAAGACGTTTTAAGAATAAAGAATTCTCAAAACTCATTGTGGAAGATTTTCATAAAATTAAATCTATCATTGTCAATCCTATTTTTAGAATAACTGATGATAAATCTTTAACGTATTTAGCCAGCTATTTTTGTAAAGATCTACTTAAGAGGTACAAACTGCGATACCTTTTATTTACTAAGGCATTTTCAGAAAAGGAGTTGATAGAAAAGTTGGAATATCTCCTAAAAAGATACCAAAGACCTTTTATTATTAAACCTAGTGGGGGATCAGGAGGTGCTGGAGTTATGCCAATTTCTAAGAATGAAGATTCCTCTAGTATAAAAAAAATTATAGAGGAGAGTAAAAAAGAATTTTTTGCTAAATTTATGAAAAACCGTAATCCTTATCCATACACAATACAAGAAATGGCTAATTTTAATATTATAAAATGGAAAGATGAAGGCCACACCTATGACATAAGACTTTATCTGGCTCAAAAAGAAGGTTTAGTTATACCCATAGGAGGATTAGCTAGAATTGCACGAGGTGAATATCATGGTACTTTAAATAAACAAGAGTTTGTTGTAAATTTATCTGGTTATAATGGTCAAATAGAAGTTGAACGTGGTTTAGGTTTTTCAAAAAGAAATAGTGAAATTTTAAATTTAAGTTTGGATGATTTCGTAAATATGTCATGTATTGGTTGTACATTATTTACAAATATTGTAAAGAATTATAGTAAAATCATAAACTTCTCAGATTGGAGTAAAATAATCGATTGAAATGAAGCTTGAAACATTAAAAGCATTGCTAAATATTTCCAACCGGAATGTTTTATATGCTGAAATATTAAGCGAACTAGAATTGGTTAATAACATAGATTATGTAAGTTACCAAACATTCAAAATCTCTGAAGGTATAATTCCCCTAGTTAAGATAGCAGATAATTCCAAATTTGAAAAAATAAAACATGTAAAAATTTTCATTGGAGCACAGCATAATGAATATAATGGTCTTTTTAGTATATTGAAATTTTTACAATTATTACGAGAAGAAAAAGCTA
>JBHLQA010000485.1:0-2797 GCA_048885285.1 Candidatus Odinarchaeota archaeon | reverse complement strand
GTAGGGTGGAAATAAAAACAGAAAGCCAATAGGGATAGGGCCTAAAATCATGAAAATACCTAAAATTCTTGGAAAAGTGGTTTGTTTTAATAAAAGAACTATACCATTAAAAAAAGCTCCTAGAGCTAATCCTAAAAAGACAACAATAGAAAAAAAAAAATGAAGCCCTAATTCTGTTGTTCTGTCTTCACTAAACAAACCAATTCCAAATAAACCCACAGCTCCAACTATAAGACAAAAAAAACCTATTAATGCGATTATTATCAAAATACCATGATAAATTCTCTTAAGAATCATATTTTTAGAATTTAAAATTATATCTACTGAACCCCGTATTAATATATCTGCAAAATAAATAAACACCGGTATAAGTAAAACTGATGTAATCATTGCTATTAAATCAAGAATGAATGGTGCTGGTGTATATCTGATTGAACCTAGGTCACTTATATAATTATACCATATATGATACCCTTGTGGACCAAAAATTGAAGCAATCAAAACACCAATCAATAATCCTGGAATAAAAATAGATAAGGTACTATATATACATATTTTAGTTAATTTTGGATTACTCACTCGATAATAAATTCGAGTTAATTTATCTAGAAATTGATTTTCTCTTTTCATTCTTTTAATAAATTCAATATGGACTAAAAAGTTTATTAAAAGTAAAGAGAGACTAAATATAAAAAAAAATGATAAAGATTTTAATAAAAAATTTGTTTAAAAAAATGATAATAACTTTTGGTGTTAGATTATATTATGCTTCATCTACTTCCAGCAAATTTCTGAGAGTACGTAGAGAAAGAGAGGATTTTATTTATTATAACAAATTTACTAAATAATTCAGTAATTAGATTCAATCAAATATAGAGAAGAAGCAAATTAAAAATTAAATCATAAAAAGGGTAAAAACGCATATTTACATCTAAAAATTGGTAATTTGGGAAGTTTGCTATTCGTTTTGAATATATCTTGAAGCTTTCGTTAAATTAATTAATGATCTAGCTGCTCTTTCAGGAGTATCAAATGTGGGAATATTTTCATTTTCTAAGAATTTTCGAGATTCTATCATAGATTCACCCTTCATAAAACAAACTGCTACAGGTTTATGATAATTATGGATGACTTTAGTTATACTTTTAGCAACATTTATGGCAGGAAGAAAAGTTGGTGGTAAAGATATTAAAATTACCATATCAACATTAGGATCTTCCAAAACAATTCTTAACGATTCAGCATGTTCTTCTTCTAATGCAGCTGCTGTGATATCAATATAACCATCTGGTTTACATATTGTGGCCATTTGAGGTAAGAGATCTTTTAACTTTTCTTTTGTATGATCTGCAATTGGTGCCAATTGTAAATAATTATCCTTAGTAATTTCATCAACAGAAATAATTCCTGGACCGCCTGCCTCTGTTAATATACAAATTCTTCTACCTTTAGGTTTTGGGAGTATTGAAGATGCCTTTAGTGAATCAATTAACTCTTCCATGGTATCTACTCTTATAATTCCAGATTGTCTAAATACGGCATCATAAATTTTGTCAGAACCTGATATAATACCAGTATGAGAAAAAGTAGCCCTGGAACTTAATTTAGTTTTTCCTACTTTCAATAAAAAGATTGGCTTTTTTTTAGTGATCTTTTTAGCTAACTTCAGAAGTTCCTTTCCATGGGAAACTCCTTCTAAATACATTCCTATTGAAGCAACTTTTGGATCATTACCAAAATATTCTAATATCTCCACATTTGAGATATCTGACATATTTCCCAAATGTACCCATTTATTAAATCCTAAAGGTTTTGGTGAATCGTGAGCAGCCATTAAAAGAGAACCTCCAAAAGATCCACTCTGAGTAATAAAAGCAAGATTTCCATTTACGATTTTTGAAATAGGGGCAAAACTGGTACTAAGATTATTATCTGAATTGATTATTCCAATACAATTGGGACCAAATATTCTTATTCCTGCTTTTTTTGCTGTTTTTAAGATACTTTTTTCTAATTCTATTAATTCTGGTATGGCGGTTTCACTAAATCCTGCTGAAATAATTACTGCAGCTTTAATATCTTTTCGAATCGTAGCCTCTTTAATAATATCATATACGTCCTTAGCTGGTACTCCAATAACTAATAAATCGAGCTTTGATTCTATTTCTAAAATTGAGGGATAACATTTTAAACCCAAAACTTCTTTTTCTTTGGGATTCACTGGAAAGATAAGCCCTCGATAATTTTCTTTAAGTAATGTTCTAATTATCTGATGAGCTGCTTTTGCTGGATTCTTAGAAGCTCCAACAACGGCAATTGAATCGGCATAAAAGATCTCTTCAAAATTTACCATATCTATTTGGCTCGATTTTATTAATACATTTTATAATTATAAAATTTGAATAAAACATTCAAATATTGAGAATTGAAATCCGATAATAAATTTCGTTATTTTTATTTAATAAATGTTATAAAATAAGTAAATATATCCATTCTGTAATAAGTTTAGAATTGTTTTGAATGGTTTTGAAATTTTGAACTAGACTATTTTTTCTAAATTGTAACATAGACCAAAGATTCTTTGTCCTGTAATGAACAAATTGAAATAGTAAATAAATTGATAAAAGCGAAGGGCAAACATAAAAATATAAGATCTAAAACAAATGATAAATACTCTGAATATCAATTATTTGGAAAATCTTAGGAATACTTTTAGTTTAAAAATATTAAATTCTATCAACTTTATTTTAAAATAATAAATAGAATGAATTAGTTATTTTTATTTAATTATATCATA
>JBHLQA010000484.1:0-2802 GCA_048885285.1 Candidatus Odinarchaeota archaeon | reverse complement strand
ATTCTTATTGCATTGTATCCCGTGACTATGCTAATAATTCAAATGTATTCTATAATTCAGGATTTAATTTTTTTGTATCTAAGACTTTAATCAATATATTACTCATAATATCTACAAGTTTGGTTGTTGCGACTATAGGAATTTCAATATTCATTCTCTTCAACAATATCTTAAAATTTTCAAGACTTGTAAAGGATATTGAGGAAAGAATTTAGAGAGAATATTGCTAAGGATTTCTCATTTTAATTTTTCTTTAAATCCAACAAATATAATATAGAATTTATCGCACCAAATATTCCTTGAATAACAAGTGCTAAAGCTATTAGAAATACTGCGAATAAATCTTTAAATACAAACAAAAAAACCATGATAAATATTCCTACTAAAGTATATTTCAATACTGAAGATAGCTCACTTAACATGATTTTCCATTTTTTTGATTTTTCTAATCTTAATTTAATTTCCTTCTGATATTCTTCTTCTCCAACTTCTCTAATATACCAACTTCCTTCTATATTATTAGCAAATAAAAAAATACTCCACCATAATATAAAAAAACTAATGTAGAAGTCTAATGTTCCTAATATAATGATAGGAATTTGCAATAGAATCATTCCTTTCCAACCAATACGTCTTGCAATTATATTAGTCTCTAGTTTTAATTCTTTAGTAACATATCGAGTACTTACTATATCAAGGATTCTACCTATAATCGTAATAATTGCATTTATTATAAATTGATACCATTCAACATTTTGGGATAATAATTGGAATATCATACTCGTTTACACCCTCTTGTTTATTCCTTTTAAAGTTACCGTTTGAAAGCAAAAATTTTAATTATTAGCGTTTATTATTCCTATTTACTTATAACCATATAAGTAGGTATTTTCTTATAAAATAACCGACCTTATATACTGGTTATATACAGTAAAAATAACCACATAACTTTGTAGCAATTCGCTACTGCGCTGGAACCATCCGAACCCGGAAGTTAAACTCGTATGCGTTGTAGATAGTACTGTAGTTGCGATCTATGGGAAACTACAAACTGTAAGTTTGCTTACGGTCATGGCTTACAAGGAAAATACCCGGTCACGCCTGTTAATGTGGTTATACTTGTATTGTATTTTTTATCTCTTCTAAAAATAAGTTTTTATATTATTAATTATAACCTTAATTAATACTGAATTGTTCTTTGAGTGAAAACTTGCCAAAAAAGTGGAAAGTTATATTTATAACTATTGGTAGAAAGTGGTTTTTATTTCTTATATTAATTATTATCATTGTAGCAATCTATAATCCGATAATTGCAATATGGATGAGTGGAATCACCTTAATATTGTTTTTATTATCATTCATTCCAGAATTATTTTTTAAAAAGAAACTCCATAGATTTCTGAATAAATTTTATAAAATAGAAGATGAGATAATTGCAAGAAAGTTTAATCTTCCATTGAAAAAAATTCGAGATGAATTATTTGATTTATCTCAAAAACAAGGAAATAAAGGTTGGTTAATTACTTTTTTAAATAAACAATACATTTTCTATCATGAAATAACTATTGAAAAATATATAGAAGTTTATAATAAAGGCTTCACGGAAAAAGAAATTCTTGATAACTTAAAAGATTTTAAAATTACAACTCGATTAGAGGTTAAATCTATTAAGGAGACTTTGTTAAAACTTAATAGACTCCGTGAAAGGGAAATCAGTGTAAAAGAACATAAAGAAAAACAAAGATTTGAATAAAAATGTGATTTAATTTTATTTATTACTGTTTTCTTCTTTTTGGTATCTTCTATATTTCCATTATTAGTCCAAATGATTCTTGGGTATCAAAAAAACATATTTTTGTTTTCCTATTTGACCAGATTGCAGAATTTGAAAGCTTCTATTTTTGAGATTTTTAATGTAAGGTTTAAGTTCCTCTAAAATGCCACTAATATGATGAGGTCCTTCTGTCCCCTTTTTAAAAAAATTTATGTGAACACTCTGGTCCTTTAGTTGTTGGATTAATTCTATCTGGGTATTTAACCATCTCCTTATGGCGGTTTTTGATCTATATTCCATTTATTCTCCATAATATACAATAGGATTTGTTCCTTTTAATATTGGAAACTTTGGAATTCCAAGGATACTATCCATTAATTGGGCTTGTTTTTCATCATTTTTATAAATATATCCCTAATTGTGCAAGTCCTAATGTATTTAAGTCAATTATTGATTTGTTTTCTATTTTTAATCATTTAATTGAATTTTTTTGATGATAATCTATTATTAAAAATATAATTAAAAGATATAAAAATAAAATAAAAATATTAAAAAAAAACTGATTTAATCAATTTCTCCAAAATTTAGATCAAAACTAAAATGTTTTCGGATTGGTCTTTTCACATTCCAAATGCATTTTAAACCCTTCTCAAATTGGACAAGATCACCTTTCTTAAATTCAATTTTTTCTCCTGTATCAGAATCAGTAACTTCTACTTCCCCTTCCAAAACATAACAAGTTTCAGTATCACCATATGACCAATCGAATTCGCTAACTTCTTTGCTCCAAGTACCCCAAGATTTTACATTTAAAGCGGATAATTCTTCCTCAGTTGGAATTTTTTTTTTCATTTTCATTTTAATTCACCAACAAGTATATCTATGAATTTTTCTAAAAAAAGGCTATGAGAATATTATTCCAATATTAATTATTTTTATTTTCAAAATCTTTTTTAATTATTTAAATTTGAAAAATACAATAAAAATCAAAAATAAAAAATTATAAGTTCATAAAAATATCTTTTCAA
>JBHLQA010000483.1:0-2808 GCA_048885285.1 Candidatus Odinarchaeota archaeon | reverse complement strand
AGCTTCAAATTTAAAAAAAAACCACAAAATTTAATAATAATTAAAAAAAAGAGGTAAAAAATATGAGTAAAACATATGCAATAAAAACCCAAAATCTTACCAAGAATTTTGGGAATCTTCTTGCGGTTAATAAAATAGATTTAACCATTCCCTATGGAAAAACATATGGTTTATTAGGACCAAATGGAGCCGGGAAGACTACAACTGTTAGGATGCTTAATGCTATTATTTCTAAAACTTCAGGAAATGCATCTGTTGGAGGATATGACATAGCAGCTGAAAGTCAAAAAGTTAAAATGATATGTGGATTTTTACCGGAGGCACCTGGATTATATTCGAAACTTACTGCTAAAGAATTCTTAGAATTTATTGGAGAATTATATTATTTGCAAAAAAGTGTAATTTCCGCTCGGATAGATGAGTTATTAGAGTTGTTTAATTTAGAAGGTCGAGAAAACGATCTTTTAGAGGGCTATTCAAGAGGTATGAAACAAAAAGTTTGTTTATGTGCTGCTTTAATTCAAGATCCTGAAATAATATTTTTAGATGAGCCTACATCAAATTTAGATCCTGCAGCAACTAGAATGGTAAAAGATTTAATTTCTCAACTGGTCAAGAAAGCTGATAAAACGATTTTTATTTGTACTCATCTTCTCGATACAGCTGAAGAATTATGTGATATCATTGGAATCATTGTTGATGGAGAAATAAAAGTCGAAGGAACACCAAAAGAAATAATTGAATCAGTTGGAGCAAAAGATCTGGAAGAAGCTTACTTAAAAATTACAGGAGCATCTCATATAGGCGATTTACTTGGTTGGCGAGAGGAGGATCCTAACAATAATCATAATGAAAGTAAAAGAAGTAAAAATAAGAAAAATATAAAATCGAGGTAGATTTCACATGACAGTTCTCACTACTGAAGAAGTAATTGATTCAACCGAAGCAGATATCAAGAAGAAAGATTCTATTAAGTTTGTATATCAAAAGAAGAGTTTATGGAAAGCTATTGCCAAAAATGAGATAAAAATTAGAACAAGTAGTTTCAGAAATCATCGAATATTATTTTTTATTGCGATGTATTCATTTTTAGTTATATGGGCAGTAGTTATTGCGCCTTATCTATTTGATTTGTTTATGCCCACTTTAGCAGAACAATTTTCCGATGTATTTAAACCGGTGATAGCAATTACTATCGAATCTATTATGATGATGTTGTTTTTGGTCTTAGTCATGTACCCATTAAATAATGTATATAAGGAGGAAGAAATTGGTTTCAAAGAAATTGTATTGGCAACCCCCACTAAGGCAAATGATATCTTTTTAGGAGAATTTTTAGGTAAAGCTCCCATGTATTCAATTGCAATCCTATTAATTAGCCCTATCATCGTTGGATTGATAAATCCTATTATTGATTTAACGATAGTCCAGTATCTCATAATATATGGAACAGTTTTTGGTCATGTATATTTTGCTAATCTAATAGGATCAATCATCGGAAGCTGGATTGAACATAAAATCACTAAAAATGAAAAAGCAAGAGATTTAGGAAAGGCATTGATATGGGTATTTACCATTCTTTTAGTTGTAATAATGTACGCGATAATGTTTTTCCTTAACTTTCTATTGGAGCATCCTGAACTAAAAAATTGGCTAGCTTTTTACCCATCTCTATGGTTTTCAAATATTATATTATACTCAATCGATCCAATTTTAATCAATACTTTCATACTGAATATATGGATTAATGTGTTATTAGCCGTTGGGATACCAATTATTACTTTATATCTTTCATATAAAAAAGCGGAATCATTCTATACTTTAGAAGGTGGTGTCGAAAAGAGTAGCATTACAATCATCGAGCATGAAAATATCTTCTATAAGCTCGTGAGAAAAATTTCTGGTCGTAAGTGGGGCGGTTTAATTGTAATACAACTAAAGAGGTTTTTCAGAAAAAAGGCGAATATTGCTAGAGTTGCTTATGTAGTAGGACTTCTAGGATTTATGAGTTGGTTTATTTCAAGAATGGTTGAGGATGAAGCTATGACAGTTTTCAGTTCCACTATATTGATAGCTATAGGAGGAGGAATAGGAAGTATAATTGTTGGGCATCTCGCTTTTATTGATTCAAAGGATTTAATTTGGGTTTACAAGAGATCTCCAAGAGGAATTAAAGCAATTGTATATTCTTATCTGCTTATGATGCTAATCTTTAATATCTTCTTAACAATTTTTGTTACTACCATGCTTACGATATTTTCTGATATAGATCTTTTCAATACAGTGATTTTCTTTATTGAATTTTTGATATTTGCAGAGATCTCAATGTGTCAAGCGATGGGACTCCAATGTATTTCTCCCGCTTTCGGAGAAAAAGATTCAAGTATGAAAGGAAATACAATGATCTCTATGTTACTTTTACAACCTTTAATGTTTCTACCTATAGGATTATTAGTATTTATTAATCCTGGAAGTGTAGAGATGATGAGGTTAGTTATACAAGCACCTCTATTTCTTTATAATATCGGGGTGAGCCTTCCGCTTTTGTATTTTGGTATGAAAAAATTGAATAGATTGGAGTAAAATTAGTTCGAAGAAAATTCAGTTCTTTCTTTTTTTTAGTAGGTTATCAATTAAGAAATAAAAAATAATAAATTAACGGAGGATAAATTAATGAAAAAGATATTAGTTTTAAGAATCATATTAATCATTGTGTTTTCTGCAATTTTTGTAGTAAACATTATGATATTCTTAGAAAATATGTCTTAAAATATAATATTAAGGTGAAAAAAATAACAGAAAAGATTG
>JBHLQA010000482.1:0-2812 GCA_048885285.1 Candidatus Odinarchaeota archaeon | reverse complement strand
TTATGGATTAGAGTAATTTTTATTTCTAGAATTAAAGAATTAGAAGATATCTCAATAATTCTTAAAAAAATAAAATCCTACTTATTCAGACTTAGCAAACTTCTTATTTGGAACCTCATTAATTGAATTATAAATAATATTAATGAATTTTATTAAAGAAAAGCTATAATTTTTACATGATAAGAAAACTAAAGGAGATTATTTGTGAGTAATAACAATCAAAATTATGATCAACATGAATTAGATAAAATTAGAATGAGAAAAATGAGAGAATTGATGGAAGCAAAAAAAAGAGAAGAAAACATTCAAGAAAAAAGTGTATCAATATATGATAAGGTTGATTTTGTTTTGAAAGTTGTTTTAGCTCCAAATGCTTATATGCATCTAAATAAATTAAAAAATGAGGAACCACCTGTATATAGGTATATTTATGACGAACTAATTAGTCCAGATGTAATACAAAATATTGATTATTTAATAGCTCTAATACAACAAAGAGGTGGAATTCCAAGGAAAATCCCTCTTGATGCGATTATATTTTTAGAGCGAAAAGCTAAAGGTATTAAGTCTAAGATACAAGTAAAACGCGGAGATGATATGATGGATTTAAGTTCATTTCTTAGCAAAGATTAAGGATTGGTAATTTAATACCAATTAGTCTTATGTAAAAAAATTCACTGTTCTCTTCCAGAAATTATTGCTACTACTTCCCATTCATTATTAGGAAGAGAATTTGCGGATATATCAAAAAATTGAAAAGCAAAAGGTCTACCAAAAATCTGTTCTACCATAAAACCAAAGGAACTTATAGTAAATATAAATATTCTCTTTAAAATAGATTCAGTAGTAGCATTAATTTTCAATTCTTTAATTACGTCTTCTATAATTTGAATTTCTCTTTCATTATAATGATACTTAAAGACAAGCTTAAAGTCGACCGGAGTAGGTGCTTCAGGATCTGAGAATGTTAAACCTCTTTTTCGAAAATGAAAAAACGAATTTAAATAAAAAGTAAATATTTCTTTATGATGATCAATTAAGAGATGAGAAATACGAGAACGTTCACTATATTCAGGCCAATAACTTTTCATCAAATCTAAAAGCCTAGGATAATTTTTATATTTGTTTTCGCTTTCTTTCTTTAAATAATTTAGCAATTGGTTCTTAAGTGGTTTGAACTCTGATTCTCTACCCACTCGTGTTATAAATTTTTGAAAATTAACACTCATTCTCTTAAGATGAAATATTTTTCTATATGTAGTATTTATTTTTTATTTATTTTTTTCTATGATATTTTGATAATACAAGTTCTAATATTTATTACTAATTTTTTTTTAACACTTATCATTTATTAACTAAGACAATAAAAGAGAAAGGTAATTTACACTATTAGAATTAATCGGATTTTTCATTATGTTTTCTATTATGATTGAGAAAGTTGGACTTATATATACAGAAGAATATCAAAAATACAATTTTGGTAAAGATCATCCTTTGAGACCTTTAAGACTTAAACTAACATATAGCCTTATGGAGAAGTTGAATCTCTTACAAAATGAAAGACTTTTAATTATGAAACCTCGAATGGCTACACAGCAAGAAATTGAAAGTGTTCATTCACCTCAATATGTTGAAGTTGTTAAAAAATTAAGCAAAAATCCTCAAGATAATAGTGTTATTCCACATAGGTATGGATTAGGTCCTGGAGATAACCCTATTTTTGAAGGAATGTATGAAGCATCCGCTTTGGTATGCGGAGCTTCATTAATAGCTGCTAATGCAGTTTGGAATGAGGAGGAAATTACAATAGCGTTTAATCCTGCAGGTGGTCTACATCATGCGATGAAGGATAAAGCTTCAGGATTTTGCATTTTCAATGATATTGGAGTGGCTATTAAACATCTCAAGAAATTAAAAAAGGATATCAGAATTGCTTATTTAGATATTGATTGTCACCATGGAGATGGCGTTCAGTGGCTATTTTATGATGATCCTAATGTTCTTACAATTTCGTATCATCAAGATGGTAAATTTCTATTTCCTGGGACAGGGAAGGTAAATGAAACAGGAGAAGGAAAGGGAAAAGGCTTCTCTATAAATTTTCCACTATTACCTGGAACAAATAATAAATCTTTTATAAAACTTTTTAGGCAAACGGCTCCAAAATTATTAGAAGCATATGCTCCGGAAGTTTTAGTCACACAACTTGGAGTAGATACTTATTTTGATGATCCGCTCACTCAAATGGGTTTTTCTCTAGCAGTTTATAGAGATATCGCCCAAACAATGAAAACATGTGCACGTGAATTTTGCCAAAATAAGTGGATAGCCTTGGGGGGAGGTGGTTATTTAATGAATGTTGTCCCTAGAGCATGGACAATATTTCTAGCCAGAATGCTGGATATAGAGTTAAAAAATGAATTACCAGATAATTGGATTAAAGAAGCTAAAGAAAGTGCTCCTTATGAGGATACACCTTACTTATTATGGGATCGAGGTGAAAAAGTGGAAGTTCAATTGCTCTCTCATCCTGAAATTGCTAAAAAAATGATCGAATATACAAATTCTCTAATTGAACTTGCAAATGAGAAATATATTCCTTATTTAAGTAAAACTTAGGATTTTTATATTCAACAAGTCCCTTGGAATATGCTCCTACTTTTATTTCATCATAAATTTGTTGAATAAATTTCGTTTATCCTTCTTTTATCTCATTACTCAATGCCATCATACTTATCTAGTAGATATAATGCTCAGAGATAAAAAAAAGAGAGAAGCAATTAGGTGATATCCAAACTTTTCAAAAGATTAA
>JBHLQA010000481.1:0-2828 GCA_048885285.1 Candidatus Odinarchaeota archaeon | reverse complement strand
AAGAATTTTATAATCCAATAATAGAATCTAAAATAGAATAAATTTACTTTCGCAGAAAAAAATGAAATGGCAATATATAGCAATGATAATTGGATTAATTTTATTATCTGTTACTCTATTTTTAATAGAGTTTATTATATATAATACAATTTATTTGAGTTTCTTAATCGTAATAACAGTAGCATTAAATATTGCTCATTTTCTAACTCATAAGTTCAATTGGGAATTAGATCCTAAAAAAGTAGTTCCTATATACTTTATCCTCTCAACATCATTAATAATAATAGAATTCTCATTGACAGGGAGTTTTCTCTGGAGTTTTACTTTAACTTGTATGTCACTTTTCTTTATAGGGCATTATTTGACTCATGCTTTTAATATTATTTTTAAGCAATTTCACATAAGAGGGCTATATAGGGGGTTAATTAGTTTTTATTTAACATTTGTATACTTCTTTATCTTGATGTATATCTTTATTCAAACTACTGAACATCCATTTATCATTGGTGAATTTGTTTATTTATTTTACCTTTCCCTAATTGTTATGATTTTGCTTACAGTAAATTCTCTCATTAGAATAATTGCTGTTGCTTTCCACAGAAGAAAATATGAGTTATTTCCTATTAATAGAGTAGAATATGCTGCATTGTATTACCTAAAGAATACTGATTCTAATAGTCTTAATTTTTTGAAATTAAAAGAAAAGATCAAAGGAATGTTTAATATTTTTATACCAGATGTTTATTTTGATGATCATACAGCGAAATCTAGCATTTATTATCTATGTGCTCTTGGTTTTTCAGATATCGAGAATGATATTGTCTCATTAAATGAAGGTGGTCAACAACAAGAACAATTATGGACAAATTCATTGATCTTTCAGACGAAAAGATACGAAAAAATATT
This sequence comes from Candidatus Odinarchaeota archaeon, assembly GCA_048885285.1. GTDB lineage: Archaea > Asgardarchaeota > Lokiarchaeia > Sigyniarchaeales > SOKP01 > Loki-b32. The sequence continues at coordinate 1,922 of JBHLQA010000481.1, read as the reverse complement.
AAATAGTAATAGTATATTGATAAAATCTTTTCTAGGATTATTTTCTCTGAGTCTTCTAAAAATTTTTATTGGGTTTTTTAATTCAGAGTCTTTATTAGCAGAAGGATTTGAGAATTTTCTTGATTGTTTAGCAGTGATTTTAATTGGAATCGGCATTAGATTTAAGAAAGAAAAATTAATAAATATTGTCTTAATATGTTTAATGGGATTTACTGCTACTTCTATTCTAATTAATTCAATTCAATCTTTAATCATAGGTCCTGAGCCTGTCTCTAATATTATATTTATTATATCAATAGCAATTATTTCAATTTTTTTGAATACATATCTAAGAATTTTGAAAAATTTCATTGGAAAAAAAAATAGGAATTCATCTCTGATTGCAAGTGCAATAGATTCCAAGATAAATATCATTTTGTCTATCAGTATTATTTTGGGTGCTCTGTTATCAAGTTTTGGAACAGCAATAGAAATACCATTTTTTCATTATTTTGATCCAATTATAGCAATATTCGTTTGTCTCCTAATATTTAAAGAAATGATAGAAATATTTATTGAAATAATTGCTTCACATGATGAAGAAATTGAATATGAGAAATTTCAAATGAAATATGAAAATAATTTTAGAGAATTCATAATAAAGTGGATATTAGCAGTTTATTTTGATAATAATGATTTGGAATTTACTCCTAAACAATTAGAGAAGTATTTTCAAAACTCTTTGTTAAAAGGGGAGGAAGTTTATACAGAATTTGCTTCTTTTGGTTTATATTTATTTAAGGAAAAAGGGATAGAGACTATAATCAAGAAATTAATTAAAGAGAATTTATTATCCCAATCTAATGAAAAAATCCTACAAATAACTGAAAAAGGTAAATTTCTTTATAAACACTTTTACTCTAAAGAATTATTAGAAGATCTTAAAGATCCTTTCGATTTCTTCTTTGAACAACAAATTAGCTTTGATGATATTAAGACAAGAAAACGAGAATTATTAGAGAATTATAATTTGCGCTAGATTTAATGAAATCTTAATGTTGGATATGTCCATAACCCTGCTTAGAATTAACTATTTGCTGAGTAAGTTTGTTAAAATTATATTGTATATAATGCGTCCTCCCGTTAACCATCGTCTCTAAAAAGTAAAGTCTTACGGAAAATAAGCCACTCTCCTTAAAGAATATTGGTAAAACTGTCCATTTTGCAAAGTAATAATGACTATTGCATAATTCAATTGCTTTTTTAAATAATTCCATTTCCTCTGATTCTAAAAGAGATTTATTTTTATATATTACTTTGGATGTTGAGAAGTGTGACTTTTTTTCAATACATAATGATAATCCCTCATGAGTTAAATACTGTTCATAAATAGTATAATAAAAGGGTAAAACTCCCGGAAAGTATTTTTGATCATCCTCAAGATGGGAGCTTATCCAAATTTTTGAAGAAATTCTATATAAATAATAAAATAGAAAAAAATATGTACAAACGTTAATAACATTCATAAATAGGGATAGTTCTACCGAATTATAATACATCACTAAAAGTATTATTAGAAAAACCAATGAATTTATAAAAGTAAATGAACTTCCTGCTTTCTCGACATAAAAACTATGTTCTTTTTTAGAAAGAGGAAATAAGTAAGGGATCTTAGTAGTAGTAAGGAGATCCATTGATACATGTAGTCCATAAAAAGCAGATCCTATTATCCAAGACATAAGAAATGATTTGTTTCTAAAAATTGAGAAAAAAATACTTGAAATAGCAGATATTATTATCCCTATTATATATGAATGAGATCCTCCACGATGTTCGAGATAATTTGATTTGAATATTCGTTTTAAAGGTACTAAAAAAATATCTAGATCAGGTAATAATGAAAATAAAACTGCTATAAAGAAAAAATCATAGGTTACTTCCTT
>JBHLQA010000480.1:0-2860 GCA_048885285.1 Candidatus Odinarchaeota archaeon | reverse complement strand
CTGCTGCTAAAAGAATAAGTGGAACTGCCTCAATTCCAGGTTTTAGTCTGGCTGTAATTAACCATGCAAATATAATAGTAGTGGATTTATCAAATCGTCCCCTCTTTCAATATACTGGTAATACAGATTTTATCGATGAAAACAATAGTACTTTAGGAGCATCAACAAAGAATATAACTGAAGCTCGTTATGATTTCATGGATTCCCCTGCTTATAAAATCGATTTCGCTTCCAAACCTAATTATCTTTTTAATGGAAGTGATGAATATCCCGCACCAACTAGAGTATTAAGGAATGATGCGATACAAACACCATTAGGTATCTTAGAAAAATTATACGTACGATCTATTTTAGCAGGTATGATTGGAATTCTAACTGGAAGTGATGCAGCAGCAGTGATTAGTTTTTTGACTTTAAATTTAGATGATGCAAAATTCTTTTACTTAACTTGTTTTCCAATTTGGTCTGGTGGCACAATTAATCAAGATCCTACCTTTACAGTATATGTTGAAGAAGAAGGCAGTCGAATTTCTGGTTTTGAACCTTTAATATTATCTTTGATTGGAATTTCAGGAATTTCAGTGATTATATTTAAAGTAAGTAAAAAGAAGAAATTCAATATAAAATAATATATCTTTTTTTTTCTTTATTTGATTTTTTTAATATTTAATTAATTCAAACTATGAAAGAAAAAGGCACTATGCTCTTTTATTATTAGCGAAAAATATAATAATCTTAATTGTTATATAGATGGATTTTATCAAGTTTATAATGATTCTATAGACTTGATATAACTCTTCTTATGTTATTAATCCTTGTTGTTATATTATCTAATTTTACTCTTAGGTCATTACTTTGATTATTATACTCAGCATCATTAATTAGACCTGTAGCAAAACTATTTTCAATTTCTTTGAAATACTTTTCTAATGAATATCGTTTTCCCTCAAGAGCAATTAGTTCCTGATATAGTGAATCCTTATCAGATGGTAAATCTTCTTCAAAAGAGGACTCATCCTCATTAGGTACACTTAGGTTTGAGTTTGAACTACTAAAATTAATAAAAGAAGTAGTTTCTACTTTTTGTGTTTTTAAAGTTACTTCTTTCTTCTTTTTTTTCTCATCCTTTTTTTTCTTTTCTTTTGCTGGTATTGAACTAAGGGATTCCTCTAAAGTAGATGATTTTTCAGTTGTTTTTTCTCCCACTGATGAAAATACATTAAATAAGTCAGTTCCAGTGGATGGAATTGATTCTGCTTCAATTTCTTCTATACTTACTGGTGTTATTTTAGGTTTTTGAGCAATAACTTGAGGTTTTTCAATATCAACAGGTTTTTTAGTTATATCTGGCTTTTTAGCAATTTTTGGTTCTTCAACTGTAAATGGGATTATTCTCTCTTCTTCAGTATCAAGTTCAATAATTTCAGATATTACTGTGCTTTTTTTTGGCTTTTCTGGCATTTCAGTAAATTTTGGTACTTCCGTATAATCTAAAGATTCGTCAGATTCCTTAAGTATATCTGATATTGATGGTGGTTTTTCAGGTAACTTTGAAATTATTTCCGATTTAGGCTTAGGACTTGATGATTCTGATTCCTCCAAAATATTTAAGATGGATTTTTGTTCATTAGTTGATTCTAAAGCTATTTTTAGTTCTGGAAATTTTGGTAATGGTCCTAAACTTTCAGATTGTGGGAGTTCTTCTTGTTCAATCTCTGATTCTTCATCTAAAGGCGCTTTCAGTTTTTCTATCTCTTCTTCAATTTTCTGTTGAACCTGCTTTATGGTATTTAATTCAACCAGACCCTTTAATTTATCTGATTTTGCTTCTACTGGGGCTCTAATCTGAGGGACTTTATCAGGTTTTCCAATAACAGGTATTTTAATTTTTGGTGGAGGTAACTTCACATCTTTCTTAGGTGTAATTTTTTTTACTATTTTCATTTGAGATCCTTGCTTATAGATTTCATCTTTTTTCTCTAGTTCTATCTTTAAAACATCAATTTCTTGTTTGAGATCTTTAATTTCTTCTTGAAATTGTTTTGAAACCTTATTCACAATTTTATCAATATCAACACTAGCTGTTTCTAATTCTTCACGTAGCTTATCAGTTGGGGGCTCTTGATATTCTTCTTGGAGTTCAATTTCCGGTAATTCTTCGATAATATTAATTATTTTTTTTAAATATTCTGGAAGTTCAGATTCTATAAACCAGAGTTCTAATGTATCCCACGATTCCAACTGTTCTAAGGTCTCTTCAAATAAGTTAGCATTATCACTTACACTAGGAGAATCAATAGCTTGAATCGATTGAATCTTATTTAATAATTTCTCTCGAGACTCAATTTCATCATCTGGGGTGGGTTCTTGCTGGGTCAAGAACAAATAAATTTCCTTAATCTCTCTAATTATTGATTCGAACTTTTCTTCTTCACTCATGGAGGATAATTTCAGTTTATAATTAGGCTATTCCATATATTTTATTTTTAAGTATTTAAAAACATTACACTAATATATTTTTTTCCGATACTAACAAAAGCGAATTTTTAAAATTATATCTATAAACCAATTCTAAATAGAAAAAAAATAAGAAACGTCAAGTAATAAATTTGATAATTATACCGATCCCAATAAGTATTAAAACAACGGAAACTAGTAAAATTATTAGCATACCAGTAAGCTCTATATTTTCAATCCATACCCCCCACTGAACTATTGCCATGAAAAGAAGAAATAAGCCGACTACTATCATAATTAAACCAAACATAAGTAAAATTATACTTACTTTCATACTTTTTGCCAAGACTATTCACTTCCTCTATGTTTACTATAATAATAGAATAATAAGTTGTAAAAAATA
>JBHLQA010000479.1:0-2863 GCA_048885285.1 Candidatus Odinarchaeota archaeon | reverse complement strand
TGATATATATAAATAAAAATTAAAAAAAATTATTTTTCTAATTGGCGTCCTACTCCAATATAAATTAAATATCCTCCAGCAATTGCTAAGATTAAACCTATTGCGCCCATTACCATCCTAAATATAGCTTGATTCAAGAAATTTGAAATAAATATTCCATACATGAAGATAATTAAATCAGCAACCCCAAATATAAAAAATCTCCATTTCTTCTTTAATTGCTCATCTTCAAATTTTTTGTATATCTGGAATGATAAATAAAAAGCAAAAAATACAACGATGGATACAATAATGACCAGATAGAGGAAGAAAGGAAGCATCCAATGTGGACTCCAGCTAACATTAGGATCAATCTCTACGCCCACTCCTTCGATATATACCATAAAGATCATACAAAACATAGCAATTCCAAAAACTATAAGAATTAAAAGTTGTTTAGTGGAAGTAATCACTTTCTCTGATTTTAGCAGTATTAATTCAAAAACCACAAGGAAAATTGGTGAATAAAAAATTCCGAAATTTGTTAAGTAGTTTAAAAATAAAACTAGCTTGACATCATCTAGTGGTGCATAAATGAAATTCACAAATAATCCAATTATAGCAGATAAATAGAATCCTGAAAATATTATATTTAATCTTTTTCTATCTCTTTTAAGGATTTCATATGCAAGAAATATGAAAAAGGCAAATAGAATCCCTTGAGCCAGATATACAGTTACTGCTCTACTTACTGTTAATGGTTCTTCTTGAAATAGACTCATATTAAAGACACATTTTATATTATTTTTATTTTAAAATATATTTGTTTAATGTATAATCAATCATTCTATATTTAATATTATTGTCTTTTACAAAAGAGAAAAGATGTTACTTTTTTCTATTATTCTTTATAAAAAAATGAAATTTCTCTATTCAAATTGTTATCCAACTCTATAATACATTAAGTAAAATGAACCCTAATTAGCAAAAGTGAAAGATTAAATTAAAATGAATAATAATAGTAAAAAGAAATTTTTTTTTAATTACTTATGTTAACTATTTTTCACGCCATTCCTGTCCGCAACGTCCACAACGAAATTTTTTCCCATAAACACGGGGATAATCGCTAATAATATTTGTTTTATCTGTAGACTCATGAATCATATTTTTATTTTCCTCTCCGCAACTTGGACATTTTCTACGTCCTTCTTCTCTCTCTATTGTTAACAAACCATTTGATTCTTCTCCCATTTTACATATTTCAACTCCATCTATAATAAGTCAAATCATATAAGCTTTAATCATCCAAGATAGGATTTTTCTTAATTATATTTAAATTTGTCCCTATTGTTTTTATAACTTATTAATTTTATATAATTTTTTTTGTAAGTCTTTATTGAAAAAATGCTTAAATTTTTAATTAGCTTAAAAGACTTTTGCCATATTCTTTAGCTGTTTCAAACAAATCTGGATTTGAATATTGAAATCTTAAAATGAAGTCATTGAAAATTGTGTTGTAAATCTCATTTACATCCCTATTTTTATTGAAAATTTCAAAACAGTATATAAAATTTAAATCTTTTGTAATTTTTTCCAATTGAAATCTACTGATTTTAAATTTCTTTGAAGTAGGTTTATTCAAGATTTGTTCAATATTCAGTCCAACTAAAATTGATAATCCTTGAAAAGCGAATGATTGATTAAACTCATCTACTGATAATTTATTAATAATTTTTAGTGAATCTGGCTCATATAAGTCTAAAGTAAGGATTATGGCATCAATTTTTTTAACATTATCAAAATCGTAAATTAGATTATCTATTTTTTCATATGTATAAATTTTAATTTTAATCGGTATTTGTTTGAATACTATTAGAACTTCATAATTATCATCAGAAAGATTAAACTTTATAGCACTACTTTTCAAGTTATCAAAAAAAATTTCATTTAAATATTCTTTATTCCCAATGATTCCAATCCGTAAACTATAGCTAATTTTCTTCAAGAAAATTCTTTTCAAAAATAATTATTATTGTATTTAATTTTCTATTATTAAATTATTTTACAATTTGATTATATTTGCTACAAGTATATTTAGAATTAATTTTAATGGTAATTATCTGGAGTTTTTCATTTATTATTGTCGATATTGCTGTAGAATTTGTTCCACCCATCTCTCTCGCACTGTATCGATTAATAATTACTTCATGTATGTTTCTGATAATTGATATTTATCTAAGAATTAAAAAAAAAAAAAATATATCTTCTAAAGATAATGAGAACAATAAAACAAAATTTTTGAGAAGTGATTGGCTCTTAATTATACTTTCAAGTTTTATGGGAATCTCTATATTTTTTTACGCTCAATATTCAGCAATCGAAATTATTGGACCATCTCTTCCAGCATTATTTGTTTGTTTAATAACACCTGTTATTATTACTATTTTAACATTAATTTTTTTTAATGAAAGAATAAATAGATTCCAAATAGTTGGATTTATAATAGCAACAATTGGAGGGTTCTTATTAGTAACAGGAGGAGATATTGCTACGCTTACACCTAAATCTCCTAATTTTTTAGGTTATCTATTTGCATTAATGACTCCCATATTTTGGGCTATATTTTCTATAGCAACTAAAAAATTATCGCAATCCCACTCAAGTAACTCTATTAATAAATATATAGCCTATATTGCTACATTTGAATTAGTGATTTTTACTTTAATCAACAATGAATTTCAAGTTTTCATTAATAATTTTTTAAATATTCAATTATTCATCTGCGCCTTATATTTAGGAATTTTATGTTATATTGTTGGGTATTATATTTGGCAAAATTCACAAAAAAAATTACAATCTTCTAATGTTGCCTCATTTCTATACA
>JBHLQA010000478.1:0-2865 GCA_048885285.1 Candidatus Odinarchaeota archaeon | reverse complement strand
CTTTATTTATTTGCATTTTTACCTTCTTTTATCCTACATTCCGCTAGTTCAGAGTTCTACTTTTGGAATTATTTAAAGTAATATTTTACGAGATAAATACATCATTTATATATAATGGCCTTTAAATTAATAATATCCTTCATAATAGCTTTAATTTCCTTAAATAATTTCTCATAATCACTTAATGCTTTTTTATGTGTTTTGTAATTAACTAAGCATTTTTTTACCCATTTTCTATCATTTACACGTATTATTTTGTTTTTTAGTTTTTTATTTTCCCATTTTGATAATTTTGTTATTTGGTGAATAGGCTTGTTTTCACAATGACATCCTTTTTTGCCACATTTGACCTTTGTTTCTATATAGCTTCCAATTATTAATAAATCATCATTAAAAAATAAAGTTATTAGTTCATTCTGTTTTTGTATTAATTGCAAAATTTTTTCTTTTTTTTGTTCAATGAGACGTTTTTTATCTTGACTTATCTTATACAACATAATAATATATATTATATAAGATGTGGAGGGGAATGTCAAGATGTTAAGTCAAAAATCTATTAAAAAAAATGTTATCCATAAACGATTTATGTTAGGAGCACATCCTATTATCCAATTCTTTATCGATAAATTGAATATAGATGATTGCATTGGTTCATATATTCATCAAGATAAACGATTAAAACTATCCAATGAAAAAGCATTAATTGTACTAATTCACAATATATTAACCAGTCCAACTCCCTTATATGAAATACATGATTGGGCCAAGATTATTGATGATATTACATTAGGTTTAGAAGAAAATGATATTTCATTTTTAAATGACGACAGAATTGGTAAAGCACTAAATAGTTTCTATAACTGTAAACATAAACAAGTATTTTTTCGCCTTGTACTTCGTGCTATTAAATTGTTTGAGATTGATTGTAGGCAAATTCATCAAGATACTACCACTGTCACCTTCTGTGGGAGATATGATGGATGGAATTTTTCTCCATTTATCAAGCATGGTATCAATAAAGACCATCGGCCTGACTTAAAACAACTGGTACTTGGAATGTCAGTTACTGCAGATGGATCCATTCCATTACTTCATAATATTTATGATGGTAATAAAACAGATGATCGTGTTCATATAGATAATCATAGACAATTAAGACAATTACTTCAGTCTGCTGATTTTATTTATGTGGCTGATTGTAAGCTGGCAACTATAGATAATTTAAGAAAAATAGATACTTGTGGAGGACTCTTTATAAGTGTAATGCCAAAAACATGGAGTGAAAATATATTATTTTTAGAAAAAATAAAAAATACTACGATAAAATGGTCTTTTTTATTATCTAAACCGGATAATCGCAAACCAAAATCAAAAAAAGATAATTATTATAAAGCAAATGGGACATATACTACAAAAAGCGGATATCGTTTAATATGGATTAAAAGCTCTCAAAAAGCTGAACTGGATAGTCAGATCCGGCAACAGAATATACATAATGCTATGAAAGATTTAAAAGCTGTACAAATTAAATTAAATAAATACTCACTAAAGACACATGAAGCAATTACTAATAAAGTCGAAATGATTTTAAAAAATTATAATTGTTTGGATATTATTGATTACAATATAAATGAAAATAATAAAAAAATTACTGTATATAAATCCGCAGGAAGGCCAAAAAATGGAAAATCCGGAAAATTAAAAACAATAAAATATTATACCTTGTCATTTGAAATAAATAAGGATAAAGTTAAGAAAACAGCGAAAACTGATGGTGTCTTTCCTTTAATTACAAATGTAAAGAATTATAAGGCAAAAAGGATACTTGAAATATATAAATTTCAACCGTTTTTAGAAAAAAGACACTCTCAAATAAAAACATATCAGAAGATTGCTCCTGTCTTTTTAAAAAAGCCGGAACGGGTTATTGCTTATTTACATATGCATGTAATGGCTTTAATGGTTGCAACATTGATGGAAAGGCAGTTACGTATCGCTATGAAAAAACAATCAATAAAATATTTAAATATATATCCTGAAGAAAGAAAATGTAAATATCCAACCACTTTTGATATTGTACGTTTGTTTAAAAATGTTGAAAGGTATGAAGTTATTGATCATGATAAAATCTATGTGTTTCCGGCAATATTAAATAAAATACAAAAAGAAGTATTACAATTATTGGGTATTCCAATTTCTGCATATCAATGAAAATGAAAATAAATTATAAAAACCCCTTCTTCAACTAGCGGAATGTAGGATTTACCTATACTGAATGAATAATTTATATCTATTGTGTAAGAATTATCTGAAGCCTGGAATTCCATTTGTTTTTCGAATCTGTTAATAATTAAATTAAGTATAGCTTTTAGCTTTTCATTATTAATTTCCTTATCCTCTAATTTGATAAGTTTTTCTAATAACTGATTATTGTATTGATTTTGTATTTTTAATGAAGGCTGAAAATCTAACACTAATAAATAACTATTAGGTAGAGAAACAAAATCTACTCCAAAAAATGGGACGTTATAAATAGTATTAGGAATAATTAAAAAATTTAAAACAGAATAATTTGGACTATTTATACACACTGCTCTTGCGAATTTAATTCTTTTTTTATGCGTTACACCCCAAGTAGAGAGATTCACATTTTTTTTTGATTTTTTTGAACCATAAGTTGAATCTTTATAAGAATATTCTGAGGGTAATATTTTTTCTAAACAGTTATATTTACTTAAATTATTAGTTAAATATTTTAGAAAATTATGCCATCTCCAATCTTGCCTATAAAAAATAGTATCTTGTATTAACATTCAATGAATAATCTCATTATTTAATGTGAATAGAAATTTATTGATAAATTTT
>JBHLQA010000477.1:0-2867 GCA_048885285.1 Candidatus Odinarchaeota archaeon | reverse complement strand
ATAAAATCAGTAATTTATTGAAGATTCTTAGTTAATATTTCGAGTCTAGAACGGTATATAATAGAAAAAGTTTCGGGCATTCTAGGTTCGAACAATTTAAAATTCTGATTACTAAGTGTTAGTAGAGCCCTAATTATTTTCCTTAAATATCGGGAATTATTAGCAATAGGAGATTTAGATAAGGTCTCTGCCATATTTGAATAAACATCTATAATTTTTTTTTCTACCTCATGATATGCTTTAAAAGCATAATGGAGTGCAGAAAATCCTCCCCCAAGTGCTTGATGTTTAAAAGGAAAAAATCCATCTTCATATACTAATTCAGCGGGTAAATCATCTCCAAAAAGGCGTCCCTCTCTTTTAAGAAGTTCATATATATAGGTTGGAGGTAATGGTTTAAGTGTTGAAACAAAATACATATTAGAATTATACTCGAGATTTCTCTTTATTTCTAATTCAATATTTTCATGAGTGTGATGAGGTAATCCCAAAATAAAATTATGATTTGTAATAATTCCAAGATTAGATAAATTCTGTACGAAATTCTTAGATACACCCCGATTTTTTTCGTAACCACCTTTAAGCGTTGATTCAATACCAAAATTTGCAAGGAGAAATTTTACTCGGCAATTTTCTTGAATCAATTTAAGGTTAAACTTTCCTAGATGATTCAATGAAATTAGGCAAATAATATATAAATAATTATCATAAGTTCCCTTATAGTTGGTGAAAAAGTCAAAAACTTTATACCATTCTCGTTCAGGAAAACAAGCATTAGGTTCGCACAAATATAAAAATTTGTCTCTTCGATCCATTTCTAATAGATTTACCAAACTTTTGATAATATTTTGTGAATTTGAAAAGGGACAATAATGTAATAGTTTGGCTGTTATACAGAAATCACAATTATACGGGCATCCAACTTGAGTTACCATATATGCTGTTTTAATATTTACGGGCAATATTCGAGTATTCATGATTATCGTAGAAATTTTATATTCTTCCTTTCTTAACTGAGGTAGCCCAAATTTTTTTCTTAACCATACAATTCCATTTCCAGTGCAAATGTTTTTTTTATGAATAAGACTATTTAATCGGCTATACATAGCTCCTGTACCGCCAATAAACAGTTCTTTTTCAGGATAATCTTTTTTAATAATTTTAATTATTTTTATAGCATTATCTAATCTGTGAGCATAAACACTTAATCCAATATGTGTGATATCTTCTGATTTGTCTATTATTTCATTGATATTTTTTTCCGTAATGGCTTTATTAATAATAACAGACTCTATTTCAGGAATATTGGTAGATAAGAAATGACCTTCAATATTAGGGGACTCCAAACTACTAGAATAAATTGCGGAATTATAAGGATTTAATTTGGAGCCAAATTCATTAAAAGCTTTTTGAATCTGATTTTTATTTACATATTGGGGAAATTTTTCATATTTTGAATCATTCAATATTTCTAAAGCAAATTCTTCTGTAGATCTTAATTTTAAAGGAAGAGACTTAATATACATTATTTTAGTTTTAATTTCTATTACACCATTTTTTCAATTTTTGAAAATCCTAATAATATTGAATCATATTCTCTGTAGTAAAAGGGAAGGTAAGCATAATATTTTGCTCCTAAATTAATCAGTATGTTCTGACTAACTGTATCATGAACAGGTATAGGGAATGAGATTGAATTAATTTTATTGTTGTTTGAATATTCAAACAATATCAATTCAATCACTTTCCTTTTATTCAATAAACTCAGATCATCTATTAGAAATTTAAAATCATACCAACATTTTTGATAATGATTTTCGGTAATTTCTGCTATAGCTTTCCCATTCTTCAAGCAAATTTGGAATTTTTTTACTCTATCAAATTTTATTTTAGAATTAGTAATTTCTATATCAAAATTGTTTATTATTCGGGAATTTTTCTTAAAAATTGTAGTTGATATAACCCTTTTTAACTCAGCGGTTTGGATTGAATGATAAATTGAAGAACTTAGTTTTAAATGTGGTTTGATCATCTTCCAATTAAAATCATATAGAATAAGGCCATATATTATCAATCCCTTATAGTGATCATGATTAGGAATTTTACCTAAATACTTAAAATTGAAATTATTTAGTATTTTAATTATGGGGAGATTATTTTTATCAATAATTGCATAAACACATTTTAAAACAAGGGAGTTCATAATTTCTTTCATTTTTATCATTTCTATACTAATCTGTGTAATAATCCCTAGTGCTCGAAATTCTGGATCTGCCATCGTTACTTTGAGATAACCAGCATTATGACTAAGAGTAAAAAGCATTTGTCCTATCATAGTCCCATTTATAAAAGCTCCTTTCCAGTATGCATGCTTTTCTCTTAATTTACGTTGTATAAATTCAATGTCATAATATTCTCTTTCAAAATATGACTCTCCATAAACTTTTTTTATTAATTTAATAATTTTTCCAGCATCTTCTGGAACTAAATCTCTTATTATAGGTTTAGTTTTCAAAATGGTGAGTATCCTTACAATTAATTAAGAATTTTGATATTACATAATTTTAAGAATATATTAATTTGAAAAGAACCTTCTTAAAAAGATCCTTCTGAGTCGTTTCAACTATATGATTATTCAAATATATAAATCAATGTCATACAAATTTGTTTGCAAAAAATTAAAGGATATTTTTCATTGTTAATCAACAATAAAATTTATATATTCATAGCTTTAAAATTTTAATGCACCTATAGTATTTTCTTTAATAATTAATCTGACTATTTTCAATTTGATATTCTTTAAGCAAATCACGATTATAAATAGCATCTTCATGCTGGGAATTTATTTTTATTGCTTGCTCGTAAGA
>JBHLQA010000476.1:0-2868 GCA_048885285.1 Candidatus Odinarchaeota archaeon | reverse complement strand
CATTAAAATTTTCTTTTTTTACCGCCAATTTAGCTTCATTTTCAAGATTCTTCATTTTGATTGTTAGATCTTCGATTTTAGTCATTCGCATAGTGTCATCTAATATTTCAGATTCTTTTACTAATTCCCAGTCTAGTGCGATTTTAGCTGCATTCTGATAAATTTTTATGCTTTTTTCGTAATCTTTTTCTTTCTTTGCTTTCACTGCCTTCTTTATTAAATTTTTAATCTCTTTTTTACCTTGTTTTAATGTTTCAATTACTTCAGCTTCAGCTTCAGATTCAACTGGAGCAGATACTATTTCATGTTGCTCACTTAAACTTACAAAATATGCTTCCCTCTCAGCAGGTCCCATTTGGGATAGATCCACCACTAATTTCTGTTTTTCTTCTGGTGATAAATTAACTAAACTACCAACTTTTTGCCCTATAAGATTCATTTCTTGTTGGGAAATTGGTTTTTTCTCAATTGCAGATATTTCAATAGGCATAAGTATTTTATTATCTCTTAATTCTTTAATACCCATAAAAATCTCAGCAGTATCTCTACCTGTTTTTTCAGTAGCCTCTTTTAATAAAGTTGCTATAAAGAAGAAGTTCCTTTCTGAGTCTTTCATTAAATTATCTGCAATTCTTATTACTTCTCTTGATTGAGGCTTCTTCAATGTTTTAATGCTAGAATGTTCATACGTAATTTCATGAGGCAAAATAATTGAAGTACTAAATATATCATCAATAATAATTCCTGCATCTCTAAATATATTTAATTGTCCTCTCCACTTTGGGAGATCTTCTGCATATACTTTCTCAAATGCATGTATAAATTCCATTAAGTTCCTCCGTAAAATCAATGAGGCTTGTTTACTTAGTACTAAAGCAACTCTTATATAATCACCGTCAGATAAAAGCAACATTTTATCTCCATATGAGATTTCATTCAATTCTTCTTGACTCACCAAGTCTTTACCAAAACTACTTATAGCTGAAATAAATCCAGATATTAATTCAGGATCAATTTGTTCCGAACCAAATGATTTAAAGTAGATACAAACTCCTGTACCCTTATATAAAACTAAAACGTGTTCTAAACTTATAGCGTCATCGAATATGGTTTTAACCTCTGTAAGAATACGAGCTTTTTCTCGCCTTTTAGGAACAATAGCACCTCGATAAACCGCAAATGAACCCCCTCCAACCGCAACGGCAGCACCAATTATTATTAAATATGGTAATAGATCTTCAAAATTAAACCCTAAAGGTGCCGGATTTATAATAATATCTGAAATTTCTAATGATGATTCTACATGGTAATATTCTTCTTCTAATCTAACAGATAAACTCATATTATGTACATTTCTGGCAATAGTAATTTCAAAAAAAGCACCCCCAGTACTATTAGTACTTTTAGTTAGGATTTCTTGTGATGTTATGCCATCAAAGACTGGTGTAATAATAATGTTTGAATCCGTTAAAGGGAACCAATTAGAGCCATTATTGAATTGTGCTTCAAATATTATTCTAAAAGTATCACCAGCAGTTACCTCATCTGGTTGAGAAACTATTGATAATTCTACTTCATATCTCTCCTTTATTATCACATTAAAACTAATTTCACCTTCTTCATAGTTAGTTTTTGACGTTCTTATTGTTATAGTGTAAGCACCAAGTCTTGGAAGATCTGTAATTGAAATATAACCTTTAAAAGAATTTGTATTAGCATCAAAACTTAAGGTTTCATTTAAAAATCCTTGATTCGTCGAATTCCCAATTTCAATAAATTCAATTGTGTATGAATCCATTGCTGAAGTTATCAAATTATCATTATAATCATTATCAGTTATATTGAAATCTACATACAAGTCGCGTTCTTCAAAAATTGAATAATTCCCTCCAATAGAAGTTAATTGTTCTTGCCCTTCAGGATCTGAAAGCGTTATGTTAGGTATATTAGTATAATTACCTCTTAGATAAAAGTCAATATAAGTTGAACTTAAATCGTAATTTGGTAGGTGTGAAGCACTTATCAAATACCTATATGATCCAGAATTCAAACCAGATATACTTATACTTAAAACATAAAGACCTGGTATAATAGTTGGATAAAGCCACTTAGATCTTGGTAATGCTGTTTGACTATCTATTACCGTTATACTATTAGGAGTTAAACCAGTGATACTTTTGTTGTTATGAGTATCATTGAAATAAAAAATTACTGTTTGATTTATTTGATCTTGATCTTTTCTTGCTAATTCTGAATTATATGATTGAATAGCAATTGTAGTTGGGTCTATAACTACTCTTAATTGTAGAGCTATATATTGAGTTTCATTTCCTGGAGCAGAAATGCTGAAATTACAAAGATATGGAATTGCAGAGGCATCTACATTAGTGGTATTCAATGAAATTGTATAATTTCCTTGACCTTTTGATTGATTAGAGCATATAAAGCTGGAATCTACATCAACAGCTTCAATCTCTGCACCTAAAATAAAATTGTGATCTGTATCTGAATAGTTAAAATCATAAGACACGGTATCTCCTCTAATAACATCTCCAAAATTATAAGATTCAGGCTCTATTGTAGTATTTATTATTTTTTGAAATGAGAAAACAATAGAATCATTATTATAATAAGTTTTAGTAGCATTAATTTTAATATAATGCCAGCCATATCCTGTAAAATCACTTGTATTTACTTCAGTTGTATAATATCCGGGGGTTCCAGTATTATAAAAAGGTTTTACATTTGAGTTATTACTATCAATTATAGCATTAGCTATAGCTGAAATTTGACCTGTATCATTATAGTAAACAGTTATGTTGAAAGTTTCATCATTTAAATATTCACTTTCATTTAAAGGATTTGTCA
>JBHLQA010000475.1:0-2882 GCA_048885285.1 Candidatus Odinarchaeota archaeon | reverse complement strand
ATATCTTCTATTGCAGCTATTTGTTCCACAGCTTTAGCAGTTTACAAAATATCAAAATCAGGAGTTAATGCTTTAACTCATCAACTTGCTATAAAATATGCGGAGAAAGGAATCCGCGTCAATGCGATTATGCCTGGTCTTATGAATACACCTATGGCTATTGAGGGAAGATCTAGAGCGACAGGGAGAAGTAAAGAAGAAGTAATCACATATAGGAATAAGATGGTACCATTAAAAGGAGGGATGGGCGATGCGTGGGACACTGCTTATGCTGCTCTTTTTTTGGCATCAGATGAGGCAAAATTTATTACTTCAGTTATACTCCCAGTAGATGGTGGTCAAAGCTCAAGAAGAGGATAATTTAGATCTAAATACTATATTACTGTTATATTTTCAAATTAAATATATTAATAAGATTGAGGTGAAAAAAATTACAAAAAAAGTAGAAGATTTCCAAAAACAAGGAAAAAATATTGGTCGAGAAAGGGTAAGACTTACACAACCCAGAGTATATCCATTAGAAGAATCCGAGTGGAATGAGGAGGTAAGAGAGATTTTAAAACCAATGATGGATGAAGAAACAGGTCAAATTATTAATATTCATAAAACCATGGCTAGGTATCCAGATCTACTTAGACGCTGGCTTGTATTCGCAAGACATATTTTGTTTAAGTCTTCTCTCCCAGCAAGGGAACGAGAGATTCTCATACTTCGTATAGGGTGGCTTTGCCAAGCAGAATACGAATTTGGTCAGCATGTCATAATAGGTAAAGAAAGCGGACTTACAGATGATGAAATTCAAATGATCAAGGAAGGTCCAGATTCAAAGGGATGGAGTAGCTTTGATGCGACTTTGTTAAAAGCTGTGGATGAGCTTTATTACGATGCTTTCATTAGTGATCCTACTTGGAAGGCACTTTCTGAAAAATACAATACACAACAAATGATAGATTTGGTTTTTACTGTAGGACAGTATAATCTTGTAAGTATGGCACTAAATACTCTAGGAGTTCAATTGGAAGAGTATACAAAAGGTTATCTAAAATAAAGGGAAAATTATAATATCCTCATTTTTTAAATTCTATATGGGAGAAAAATTAACAAATAGAAATCTTTTTATTCTTATTTTTTTGGTTTTAAGAGTATATTAAGTGAATTTATATTTTATGTCAATCATACATTTACTCGTCCTAAATAATGAAGATAGAACCTATTATTACTGTATTCAACACAAGTAGCTGATCCATGAGGTATTTTAAGGCTCCAATATTTTGAAAGGGGAATTTGGAGTGAATTAATGAGAACTGCTCGAATAGGACCACCATGAGTAAATACAAAACAAGTTGAATCTATGGAATCTAATAAATGTTTCATAACTTTTTTTATTCTTGAGCATAGCATTGAAATTGATTCTCCGTTTGGTGGAGTAAATTGATCAGGAAAATCCATCCAGTTAATAAAATCCTTAGAATGGTTTTTATTTAATTCTTCAAAAGTTAAACCTTCCCAATCACCGAAATCTATCTCTCTTAATTCATCTAATTCTATAATTTTGTTACTTTTTGTCTCTAGCATGATTTCAGCTGACTGCTTTGCCCTAAGAAGGGAGCTAGAATAAAACTTTGTGGGATTATATATTTTTAAAAAAGATTTGAGATGTTGGATCTGATCAATACCAGTCTTATTTAAATGTTCATTGGTTCGAGAGCCACTTAGTCTTTGATGAAGGGATGAATCTGTTTGACCATGTCTAATGAAGATAATTTTCATAAAATTTCCCAATTTTCCGAAAACAGATTAGAAGAAATTATAACTTTATTTTATTTTATTCTTTATCAAGATTTTATTTCTTGTAGAGCACTTTTCAGCAAATTTTTTTCTTAATGTTATTCTCCAAAGACAAATCGACTGTATCGATTCATTTGACCAAAATATTCGAATAAGGCATCCACTCCTCTAATTCGTAAATCAGTATTAAGGGAGATTTTATTATGAAGAAGTCCCATAGGGGGGATTTTAGCCATTTCATCTGCAATATTATTAACTTCTTCTTCAAGTTTATCTCGTGGAACACTCAAGCTAACAAGTCCCATTTCTTCTGCCTGTTTTCCAGATACTGTTCGACCAGTCATTATCAAGTATCGTCCTTTTTTGACACCTAAATACAGTTGCCATAAAGGCATACTCGGAGCACCACCCCATTTTACAGCAGGGTGTCCGAGTATCGCATCTTCTGCTGCCACGGAAATATCACAGAGTAATTGAAGATAACATCCAGCATCGGTACAGTAGCCATGAATCTGGGCAATAGTAGGTTTTGGAAAATATAATATTCGCGGATATTTTGCATAAATCTTTTTGTTTAGGATTTCATATGAGTTTTTATACTTCCATCCTCCTTCTGGTGGAGTCATATAATATGATTGCTTAAGATCAAAACCAGAGCAAAAACTCTTCCCGTTAGCTTTTAACACAATTATTTTTGCTTTATCATCTGCTTCAGCCTCATCAAAAACCGCATCTAATTCATCAAGTAACTGAAAATTTAATGCATTATGTTTTTCTGGCCTATTTAAAGTTATATAGCCAGTATGTTCAATAGTCTCATAAATTAATGTTTCATATTCCATATTAACACCTTTCAATTTTTATATTACTAATTGGTATCATTATTTAAAACAATTAACTTTCAATGGGTGAAATGAACAAAGAAGTAAGAAAATTTAATAACATAAATAATTATATAATTGCTTAATAAAAAATTGGATATATAATGATTTGAGGTGTGATAAAGATACCACAAATAGCTAAAATGGAGAGTCAAAAACCTCAGTTACAGCTAGCATTAGATCTTGAATCTATTGATGACGCATTAGCAATTG
>JBHLQA010000474.1:0-2886 GCA_048885285.1 Candidatus Odinarchaeota archaeon | reverse complement strand
TATTTTTTTATTTGAATATTAATGATTTAGAGTCCAAAATTTGAGAAAATTTTTGAATTTAAATAATGAATATTTATATCATTGGAAAATATAAATTATAATTAAAATATTCAATTTTGTTTCTTTTTTGTTAACCTAATAAATTTTATTTATCAAAATGTCCATATTTACTTCATTATAGATGATATAAAATTGAGCAATAATGAAATTATTTTAGAATTGGAAAAAGTAGTTGGAGATAGATATGTTTCGGATCGACCTGAATTAACCTATCTTTATCACTATGACTTTATTACCGCTGAACCAGAAGGAAGATGTGATATTGTGATTATTCCTGGCTCTGCTGAAGAAGTACAAGAAATTGTCAAAATTGCTAATAAATATAAAATTCCATTAGTTCCGTGGGTTACTGGAATTAATTTTGGATCTATTGCAACTCCTCGAAAAGGAGGGATTGTAGTTGATTTAAGGCGATTAAATCGAGTACTTGAAGTGAATGAAGATGATATGTATGCTGTAGTTGAGGGAGGAATTACATGGGCAGGTTTACAAGGTTTTCTCGAGAAATACCATCCAAATTTAAGAGCAGGGATAACTTGGTCTCCTCCAGGTACGGGGGTTATTCCATCATGCTTATGTTATGGAATGTTTGATCTTGGTATGATTGGAGGTTCAGGAGCTGAGTTTATAAATGGTTTAGAAGTGGTACTTGGGTCTGGTGATTTAATTAAAGTCGGTTCATGTTGTCTTTCAAACTATTGGTATGGTAGACAGCCTTTACCTGATTTAGCGGGATTGTTTATAGGGTGGGAAGGTTCAACAGGAATAGTAACAAAAGCTTCGATAAAATTGTGGCCAAAATTACCATTTAGGGAAGATTATACAGGATTTGCTCGTACAGTTGATCAAGGGTTTCCAGTCTTACTTAAACTTTCTAAAGCAGGCCTAGGAATATGCGATCTTCTTCTTGTGAATTTTGGATGGAGTCAATCAATCCAAGAATTGTATGAAAAAAATGCTGTTATTGATGCTGTTAATGATAACAGGCCAGATTGTATTTCACTAATCACCACACAGGCTTATACAGAAAAACAACATATTGCTCAATGCGAAGCTATCATCGATATATGTAATGAAGGTAAAATGAGATTATTATCTGCTTCAGATGGTGTAGAAGGAGTAAAACCACCTCCAGTTCAATATTGGAATTTTTGGAACTTTACTAGGGGAGGCGGAGGACAATGGATAGGTAGTTATTGCTCTACGCGAGATGTTGTAAAATATTATAACATATCTAGAGAAATTTGTCTTAAATATGGCAAACCTCCTCAGTTTTATAGTAGATTAATGTTTGGTGGTCATTATGTAGTAGCGAGAAGTAATGTTAATTTCAATAAAAATGATCCTGAGGATATAAAAACTACAAGAAAGATTCTACAAGAAATTCATGAAGCAGTTCAAAAATTAGATGGTGTTGTCATGTATAAACCCCCTCTTTGGGCGGTGAAGTACTATAAAGATAAAACACTTCCTTCCACTACCAGACTTATAAATGAAATTAAAAAAGTTCTTGATCCAAATAATATTATGAATCCAGGACAAGGAATCGGAGAGGATTAAGATGGCGAAGAAAAAGAGAGAGAAAAAAGTTAAATATATTAGAGGACATGGAATATCTCAAGCAAGATTATCATATGAAATTCACAATCTTAGAAGATATCAGAATTTAGAACATTATAAAGATGTATTTTATCAATGTGGAAAGTGTGGTACTTGCAGAACTGTATATAAAGATGCTTATTGGTCTTGTGTTTGTCCATCAGGGGAATTTGGAAAGTTTGAATCATACTATCTCGGGGGGAAAAATCTTCTAGCATGGGCATTAACCTCTAATAAACTAAATTGGACAAAGGAAGTTGCTAAGATTTTTTATCAATGTTCAGTTTGTATGGCATGTATTGAACAATGCCAGATACCAGAAATCCATAGTTTTGCTGGTGAATGGTTAATGGCAATGAGAGAAGAAGCTGTTAAACTGGGTTATGGACCTATGCCTGAACAACAACTATATACAAAAAATATTATGGAAGAAAAAAATCCCTATATGGAAAAACATGAAGATCGTCTTAAATGGCTACCTTCTCATATAAAACAGACTCCTGATACAAATTTAGCATATTTCGTCGGTTGTACTTCAAGCTATAGAGAAAAAACTGTTGCCATTGCTACAGCAGAAATTTTAAATACCTTAAATATTGATTTTAGAATTCTTAATGATGAAGGATGTTGTGGATCTCCTGTCTATATGACAGGTCAAGTAGAAAATGCTAAAAATTTAGCCGAAAAAAATATTAATTATTTTAAAAACGCTGGAATCGAAAATATTATAACATCTTGTGCTGGGTGTTACCGAACTTGGAAAGATATTTATCCTAATAAGTTTGGCTTTGATCATGGAATAGATGTCAAACATTTACCTGAATTTTTGAGAAATAAATTAAAAAATGGAGAATTAATGTTTGACAAAGAATTGAAAATGAAAGTTACATACCACGATCCTTGTCATATAGGACGCCATATGGGAATTTATAAAGCACCGAGAGAAGTATTAGAAAAAATTCCTGGTATTGAATTAATAGAAATGGTGAGAAATAGACAAAATGCATGGTGTTGCGGTTCGGGAGGGGGAGTAAGGTCATCGTTTAAAGAATTATCTGCATTTGCAGCGAAAGAAAGGATAAAGGAAGCAAAAGAAACAACAGCAGAAGCGATCATATCTTGTTGTCCTTTCTGTCTAAATCAATTCAAAAATAATATTAAAAATAATGAGATTCAAGCATTTGACCTCTCAGAATTAATAAACAAAACAATTTTATAAATAAAAAA
>JBHLQA010000473.1:0-2886 GCA_048885285.1 Candidatus Odinarchaeota archaeon | reverse complement strand
TTTTTATTAACTTATTTATTACTGGTTGGTTAACATCTCCAGTACATATATACAACTTTTAGTGATTTAAAAAATATTGACAAGAATAAAATTTTTATGCTTTTTAAAACTTAGCTATTACTTTTTTTTTTTCTAAAGCTAAGATGATCTTATCTATAATTTGTTCAATAGTGAGATGTTCAGTATTTATAATTATGTTATATAGTTTTTTGAATTCCTTTTGATCGCTCAAATCTATATGATAGAGATGTTTAAATCGCTCTAGTTCGGATTTCTCTCGTATTTGAGTTTCTTTTAACTTTTGTTGGTATGAAGTGCCATCTCTTTCTGCCATTCGTTTAACTCTGATTTCTAGAGGACAAATTAACATAATTTTAAAGTCAGCAACAGATTTTAGGAGGTGTCCACTTAGTTGACTATCAACAATGATATTTCCTTCTTGAGCAATTTTAATTATTTTATTATCTAAATCCTTATCGATTTCGGGTTTCTTTTCCACAAATTTTGAAAATTCTTCTAATGACATATTCATATCTTGAGCTAGGTCTCTAAAAGCCTGACCCGTACTATAATAGCGAATTCCCAATTTTTCTGCTATTAATTTTCCAATTGTAGATTTTCCAGTTCCATGAAGACCTGAAATTGATAAGATCATAGTAAGAACTCATAATTTTTACTGAAAATGGATTTGATTAACGAAAATAGTAGATAATGATTATTGATTCCAAACTGCTTCTTTTATCAAGGTTTGGAGACAGTTTGCACAATACCTTCCACTTTCCGCTCTATTTGCTCTTCTTGCTGTTTTTTGTGTTTTCACCATTTTAGAAGGCCTTAATCTTGGAACCGACTGTAGTGGCTTCTTGCAAATTGCGCATTTTGCTCTTTCGGGTTTTTTTCTCCAGTAATGAGTAATATTTTTATTTCCTGGAGTGCTCAATTTTTTTCTTGCTTGAGCTTTTGATCGTAAACCGGGACGTGGAATTTTTATTACCTTTTTTTTTTCTGTACTGAACGTTAAGTTTCTATGGATTTAAATTACTAAAAAAATATTAATTTTATTATTTTACTTATGATTTTAGATTTAACCTATTTTGAAATTCTTTAAATAATCGATAGAGATCATCTATTATTTCATTTTTCAAGGTTGTATTTGAATTGAGTATATCAAAATTATTCTGAATTTTTTTTTCAATTAACTTGCTTTCAGATAAAATATCATCTAATCCCGGAAAGTTATTTAGACTTTGATTTAATTCTTCAAATAATCTCAAAATTAACTCTTTCTTTCTTAATCCATCTAAAGTTAATGCATCCATAAGCGTTATAAATGAAGAGGTGATTTCTGAAGTGATACCAGGCAATTCTAAGAATGTCCTGTTTTTTATCTCAGTAGTATTTGGTATATTTAGGGAAGTCATATGATTTATAATTTCTATTACCGAGTTATATTCTTGAGAAAGATCCATTTTTTGTAAGAGGACCATCATCTGAATATTTTTTTCTTTTAAAATCATATGTAGCTTTAATAAATTATTCATCGCGTTTTTTAAGGCCTTCCTAAAAAAATTATCATTCACAATACCTTTTTGATATTTTTTATTTAGATTTGTTATGGATTTTACTAAAGCGAAAAGCTCAGATTCGATTTTGGAATTATTTTCTGGAATATTATTATCTTCTCCCTTGTTGTGTTGTGGTTCGTTAGATAGTAAAAAATAAAATCAGATTTTTATATATCCTTTGGATTGAGAGCTAATAAATTTTAACCAAATAATGTTGGACGCAGAAAATAGAATATTATTGCTACGATAGCACCAATGATAATAGTGGAGACAAGCACTCGTGTCGTTGAACAATTACTAAGTTCTCTTATTGCTAGCGTCATTAGAATTGGTACCCAAGATGCAATAATTATAGCATCAATTATATCTAAAACCGCCCATGTTGAAGAATTGAAAATTCGATTGAAATAGATTGGGATATTCTCAATTGCCTGGTTCATATTTTCAAAATTATCAATAATATTCACAGATTGAAAGCCAACAAGGACAACTAGAACTTTAATAGCATTTATTAATAAAAATGGTGTAAATGCACATAACATCATTTTAAATTTATATGCCCCCTCCAATTGTAACATAGTACCTCCTTTGTAAATACTAAATGGACTCACATCTGTTTGTGTATACTTCCCCTTTTGTTCTTTTAGTGCTCCAAAACGTTTTTCTAATCTATCTGAGAATCCTACTGCATAATTAGCTCCTTTTGTAAATAACCAAATGAGAATTGCAAAATAAATTAAATGAAAAATATACCCGAATACGAAGAAAGACGCAAAAAAGCTCAAATTAAACAGGAAATCATCAAATGAATATTCTGCGATTGCCACAAAATTAAAATGTGAAAAGAAAGTTAAGCCCATTAAACCATATAATAATGCAATAAATAATAAAATCATCCAGCCAGGAGCTTGACTTCTTTTATGATTAATATCGTGAAAGGCTTTTGGGGGATTTATAAAAAGATATAAAATTTTCTTATACCATGGATATGGAGTAGTCCATTCTGCTTCGTATCTTCGAAAAAAACTAATTTTTTCAATTTTTTCAATTTTTAGGCGATACCCACAGAAATTGCATGCAAAAATATCGGCACTATTCTCATTTCCACATCTAGGACAACGCTGAAATGCAGCAACTGTCTGAGACATTCTTTTAGGGAAATTTAATAATTTTTATAATAATCATATAATAAAATAATCTTATAAAAATTTCTTCTAATTTTTGTATTAAATCGAAATTAAAATATTGTTTGAATTATCTTTTTTATTTATGCATTTTTTACTTATTGTTGAAATTCTATTATAGAATGATTTTTTTCTGA
>JBHLQA010000472.1:0-2890 GCA_048885285.1 Candidatus Odinarchaeota archaeon | reverse complement strand
AGATGAGGTTGGGACATTAATGAATATTCAAGAACACCTTCATTGGGCTGTTGGAAGAGATAGAAAAAAGGTTGCAATTGGTGTTCATGATCTTGATAAAATTACACCCCCTTTCCGTTATACAGCTGTAAAACCGGATTTAGTGAGTTTTATACCTCTTCATGGTGATGGATATCCTATGAATTTAGAAGAAATATTGTTATTACATGAGAAAGGAATAGAATATGCTCATATATTAGAAGGAAGAGAAGTGTATCCAATAATATTTGATAGTAATGATGAAGTTCTATCATTTCCTCCAGTTATTAACGGAATTTTAACGACGGTAACAGATGATACAAAAAACCTATTCTTAGATCTAACAGGTACAAATTTTAAAGCAGTAAATTTAGCTTTAAATATCTTATCAACAACTCTAGCAGATATGGGTGCTAAAATAGAAAGTGTAAAAGTAAATTATCTGGAAGGCGAAAACATTATAACTCCGAATTTAACTCCTGAAAAATGGGAAGTTCAGATTGATTATATAAATAAATATATTGGTCTAAATTTATCATCTAAAGAGATGATAAAATGTCTTAATAGAGTTAGATTAGATGCAAAACAGTCTAGCAAGAAGGAACATTTAAATATCTGGGTGCCATCCTTTCGAGGAGATTTTATGCATATCGTTGATTTTACTGAAGAGTGTGCAATTGGTTATGGATATGACAAATTACCACAAACAATTAGAGAAGGAGGTATTGGAGAGTATCATCAAATTCAATCTTTTTCAAACAAAATAAGGGAATTAATGATTGGAGCAGGATATTTAGAAGTCTTAAATTTTATTTTATCCAATTCTGAAAGACATTATGATTATATGAATCTAAATTATGAAGAATCAAATCAAGTGAAAATTTTAAATCCAGTATCAAAAGAATACAATACAACAAGAACATTAATATTACCAAAATTAATGGAAACTCTATTATATAACAGATCTGAAGAAAAACCAATCAGAATTTTTGAAGTCGGAGATGTTATAATATTAGATTCTAAAGAAGAAACTGGAGCCAGAAGTGAAATTCATCTTTCAGCTGTGTCTTATCATGAGAATACCAATTTTACAGAAATAAGATCCTTATCAGATTTCATTATGATTTCACTAGGGTCTTATAGTGATTATGAAATTAAACCTGAGGAAAGCCCCAGTTATATTAATGGTCGATATGGTGGAATTTATTTAAAAGATAAAAAGATTGGCGAAATTGGTGAAATTCATCCTGATGTTTTATTAAATTTTAAATTAGAATTCCCTGTTGCAGCCATGGAATTAAATCTAGATGTTTTTCTATAATTCATCTATAATATTTCAATTTATTTAATTAATTATGGATTTGAATGTAAATGAATAAAAGAAACATAAATAACAATAAATTAGAAGATTATCGAAAAGAGATCAACGAGATTGATAATAAACTCATTGAACTCCTAAATGAAAGAGGCAGTATTGTTCAAAAAATAGGGAATGTCAAATTAGAATTAAGGATGGAGACACATCAACCGAAGAGAGAGAAAGAAATAATAGAAAGAATTAAACAAAAATCAACAATATTAAAACCAATGAGTATAGAAGCTATATGGAAAGAAATAATAAGCGCAAGTAAACTTATTCAAGGTTTTGTTGATAAAGTGGGATTTTTAGGACCAAAAGGTACGTTTACCCATCAAGCAGCATTGGAATATTTTCCAAAAGCAGGTACAGAATTTATAACATTCACTAATAACTTAGAAATTTTTGAGAATATTGAAAAAGAAATTGTAGATTTTGGTGTTATTCCAATTGAAAATAGCCTCCAAGGAACAGTTCGAGAAAATCTCGATTTGTTAATTGAAAAGGACTTGTTTATCTATGGAGAGATAGAGTTGAGGATAATTCAAAATTTAATTTCATTAAATAACTCTGATATATCAAAAATCCAAAACATAATATCACATCCTCAAGCTATTGCTCAAACTAGAAATTGGCTTAAAAATAATTTGCCTAAAGCAAAGTTAATTAATGCTAGTTCAACTGCTGAAGCAGTTCGTAGGGTAAATGAACTAAATGATGAAACTTATGCTGCTATTGGGACAAAATTTTCTAGTAAATTATATGGTTTAAAAGTCTTAAATTCTAGAATAGAAGATGACCCCTCAAATTATACAAGATTTTTAATCATTTCCAAAAAAGAAAATGAACATAAAGAAGGAAAGATTAAAACTTCAATAGTGTTTGTAACTAAAAATATTCCAGGAACACTATATGGTGTATTGAAAATTTTTGCGGATGCAAATATCAATTTATCAAAGATAGAGTCACGTCCTCGGAGAAAAGGCCGATGGGAGTATATTTTTCTAATGGATTTTGAAGGAAATAAAGATGATCCAATAATAAAAAAAGCAATCGAAAAGATGAACGAAAATGTTATCTGGTATAAAATTTTAGGTTCATACCCATTAATAAAATGAACAAGAATTAGATTTATTTCTATTTTCTTTCCTTATAATAAAGTATTTTGTTAGAAATAATTTCCTTTTGAACAATATTTAATTCTACTAATTTTTTCAAATATTTTTTAGTGTATTCAAATGCAAAGATTTTTTGAAAATTCTGAGTTAGAATATCCTTTATTTGAACCTATTTTAATTGATATATATTTAAAATAATAATAAATTGAATAAAAACGTAATAATATAGAGAATATAGCAATATCATTTTTAAATAATATCATCTAAAGCAAAATCTAGTTTTAGAAACTTTTTTACTATATAAAAAATACTTTAACATACTTGTTTAGACTGAAATAATAAATTTCAATAATTTATGATTTTCATTCTTATACCTTTATTTAAAGTAAATTGGATT
>JBHLQA010000471.1:0-2900 GCA_048885285.1 Candidatus Odinarchaeota archaeon | reverse complement strand
TTATGCAAGTTTTCTAAACGGGTTTTTATTTTATTTTCTGTTTGTTCCTTAACAGCACATGTATTAATAATTATAAATTGGGCTCTAATTAATGATGTTTCAATATAATTCGAATTTTTCAAAACATTTGAAATGATATATGAATCTGCTTTATTAGATGTACATCCATATGTCTCTATATAAAATGAATTTTCTTGCATATTACGCTGCTTTTAAACAATATAATAATTTATAAAAAGACCTTGATTATTAGGTATTAAAAACGTTTTTTAATTAAAATTATCTATTATAAAAGAAATACAAGCTAATTATTTGATGGTTATCATAATGACAAAAAAAATTAAATATGCATATTGTAAAGTTTGTAAACAGGAAGTAGAAAAATCAAGCAGAAAACCATTAGATACATCTCAAAAATTAAGATGGGTAATTTTTTGTATTGCAACTATAGGAATTGGATTAATAGTATATTTGATATATTTATCTAACCGCCCTAAATCTTATTGCCCAGTATGTTTCACGAAATTAGAATATTCAGAAAAACCATTTGAAAAACCAAAAAAGAAAAAGGAAAAAATGTCTCCTAGAGAAAAAATACTAGATAAGGCAGGATTGTTAGAAGATAAAGAAGAAGAAGAGATTGTAGAAGATAAGCCAGAACCAAAGAAAAAAGAAAAAGTGAAAAAAAAAGGGAAGTATTTTTGCAGCTATTGTGGGGCAGAATTAGAGGAAGATTATGCTACTTGTCCTTTCTGTCAAGCAAGTTTAAAATCTTAATTTCCTATTAAAACTATAAAAATCATTTTCTTATCAATTAATTAACTAATAAAAATAAATAATAGTAAAACTAATTATTAAAATATAGAATTATGAAAACCTAATCTAAAAATAATTTAAAATATAAAAAGATGAATAAATTATGCCACGCGCAGGAAGGAATGCATCGACTAGAGAACCTCATCCCTTAGACGTGTATTATGTATAACCCATCGTTATGCAAACACACAGTGCTTGGGATCTTAGGTATGCGAAGACTATTTATTATGGATTTATAGTTGCTACTGTCATTGTTGTATTAGGAATATGGGGTGTGATTCTTGATTTATTATTTCGTGGTGGTGCTTGGGAAACTTTTTTAGACCTTGATCTTGGATTTCAAGTAGCTATTATTGCTGGTGCAATCACAGGTCATTTATTTCTACTAGTTCTTTTTTATACGCTTTTTCGTGGAGGAATGGTACGATTATGTCAGATATTATTTAAAGATCGCCTTGTAGCAAGTAAATGGGAAGACTTTTATGGCCTTCGGATGCTTATTGGCGTTGCTCTTTTAGGATTATATATAACATTAATCAGCGTAATCATAGGATTACTCCCATCTACATTTTCAGAGGTTGTAAAAAAAATATGGGACTGGCAAGTTGAAACATTTAATGAGTATTTCGGGTTATGGATAGTATGGGTAGGATTACTTATTTTTATTTTCATAGCGATAATTTTTATTGGAATCATGCTTTGGAATAAAGGAGTGTTCTGGGTCCTTCGCCATGTTAAGGAAATTGAAGAAGAGATAGAAATTGAAGAAACAATTAAGAATGAAGCCATTAAGAATTCTGATGAAAGAACTCTCAGAGATATTTATAAAAAAGAGACGGGACAAAAAGCTATACATAGAGGAAGAGAGACTCGTGGATATATGGAATGGAAGGATAAACTAGGAATAAAATAATTAAACTTTAAAAAATAAAAAGTAATTTAAAAATTTTTTTTATATCTTATCTTCTCATCATACGTGGATTTCTAAATAGGTCTAACTCTTGTTTTGGCATTTTATAATCTGTTGTTGCCGTTTTTTTCATCTGTTTAAAGAATTTTTTTATCATTTTTTCGGCTTCTCTCATGAAATTACATATACACCCAAATAATATCATATAGAGCACGAAGCTTTTATCTTTCGCATACTCTTCATAGAAAATCTGAATTTCAAAATTTTTTTGCACTCTTTGACCATCTACTCGGGCTATTTTTTGATCTCCTATATATATCCAATAATTTCTTCCAGGACCTATTACTCCTTTGGCGGTAATTACCTGTAATTTATCATCTTTTTGTTCTGGTAAAAGCGGGAAATTCCAACGTGTTCCCAATAATCTCCACCCTCTTACTACTCGGGCTAAATGAACCATTCTTGGATTTTGCATGAAAAATACGGGAGCGGGATGTTGTATTTCATAACTTTGGACTAAAGAGTGAGCAACACTTAATTCAAAACCACCCTTAAAATTACCTCCTTTAGGTTGTGCGTCCATTGATTCTTCCATTATAGTAAAAATACGACAAGTTAACCGTTTTTCCTCTAATGGCTTTTCTTCCCAATTATCTTTACTAAATGCTATGATATATTTTTTCTCTCCATCTTCCTCAACTACACCTTCAATATCAAAAGTTTTACTAAACCAACGTGTTTTTGCTTGATATTTAAGTTGTTGATGAACACCTAACTCTTCATCATGTAATCGAGTTCTCCAAAAATTAACTTTTAACTTTTTATATACTGCTTTTTTTGGTGGAATGGGTTTTTCTGGAGTTGCTGGTTTTTTGGAAGGTTTTGAAACTTTTTTTTTAGCTGGTTTTGCTCTTGATTGCGCTCGAGTTTTTTTTGCTGCTTTTTCAGCAGTTTTTTCGATTTCTTCAACTGGGTCTTCTTCTGACATTTAAAATATCACTTCAATAATTTAGTTTTTAAAATATTATTCTGTTAAATTTATTTTCATTTAGATTATTAATATTTTTTATGTTAAACATTTATTTTATAAAATCATATAAAATTTCTTATTTAAAAGATTTTTGAGAATAAACTAGAATATCAGTATCAAAGGAAGTAGAACTCTAAATCCTAT
>JBHLQA010000470.1:0-2908 GCA_048885285.1 Candidatus Odinarchaeota archaeon | reverse complement strand
ATCAAAAATAATTTTTTCTGATATAGTTTCAGAACAATATATTAAAAGAGCATCTAAAGAAACTCCCAAATAATCAACTCCAACCTTTTCTAACATACTTAACACCTTTGGATTTACTAAGTTCCTTACTTTTTCCTCAAATATATTAACTCCACAATTAGCTTCATAGTTTATTTCATATAAATCTCCTCTTAAACCCCCATTTGTAACATCACACATTGCTCTAATCTCATCAATGTAATCTGAGTTTAAAATAGTTTCACTAGCTTTTAAAAACTTAATGTTCATCGTTTCTTTGACAACATCATGATTTCCAGAATATATTGCAGTAGTAGTAATAGTTCCTCCCCCTGCACCTTCAGTCATTAAGATTTTATCTCCATTTTGAATATTCCTTCTGGCTAGTAATCTATTGCATAAACCAACGGCACTTATTCCCCCAACCAATCTATTGCCAATTACCATATCTCCTCCAATTCTTAAAGTTGAACCTGCTGTTATTGGGACTTTGGTTAAATCAGAAATTGCGGATACACCAGCTATAAAATCAAACAATTTGCCTACATCTGCATCATCTCCAAGATGGGTATCAATCATTATAGAAATTGGTTTTGCACCTTTGACATAGAGATCTCGTAGTGCAGCTCTCGATCCGCTTCATGCAAACGCATTATATGAAATTACGTGAAAACCACACAAGAATGGAAAGTCACTCAAGCGACTATGAATTCCTTCCATTTTAGATGCAATAATTAAATCATTTTCTGCTTTAAATCCTTCAGTATCACTAATTTTCACAGCACCAGCATCATCTAAGGAACTAGGTGATAAATATGCTCTTTTCTCTGTTTCAGATAACTCTGCAATGAGTTTATGAATAAAAAAATCACCTGATCCTCTACATCCCACTCCTTGTTTTCCAATAGTCACATTCGCCTTATTAATATCTAATAAATCTCTCATAAAGGGATCTGATACTTTCTTTATATCACTCTTTTCGCATTCTTCATAAATTGCCTTAGCTAGCAAAATTGCAGACTCCTCCTCAATGTCTTTAAAATCCAAATATTCTTTAACAACCCGTTCAATAATTTCTTCCTTTGTAAATCCTTTATCCATTAACCTTCTTGTTAAACCTTCTAAATCACTCAAAAATAAAACCTCCAATTAAAATAGTAATAAATGTTAATTTATATTAGATTAAGAGATTATAAAATATCTTGCTCAAAAAATCTATATTTTTTTTCTCAAAACAAATTTCTTTTTAATTTAGGAAATCTAAGCAGAAGTTGTTTGACAAAATCAAATATTTAGTTGATTTTGTCAAGATTTAATTAATAGTATCATTATATATCATGAAGAGTGTTGAAAAAGAATCAAGAGAGAATAATAATTTTTTACTACAACATACATCCTACAGAAGTATTATAATATAAAACTGGAAAACCTAAATTCAATTATTATTTCATATGTATTAAATATAATATTCAATTTAATTGATGTTGACTATTCATTATTGAGACTATTTTATCAAGAAAATCGGATATCACATTTTTATCTTTTTCTGAAAGCATTTTTATGTATGTTAAATATTCATTTTCCACATATTTTTTTATTTCAATTAAATGGTTCATTAATCTCGTACCTTTACTTGTAAAATGAATTTGTGCCTCGTTTTTTTTAAAGGGATCAATCTCTTTTTTAATTATCCCTTTATTATATAAGCGTAAGAAGGTCTGAGAAACAGCTCCCTTTGTTAAACCCATCTTATTAGCAATTTTTGTTATATTTTTATCTTGGATATAATATACAAATAATAATAGATGGATTTCTGAAGGGTAAAGTTTGAGATCATTATGGATAACAATTCTCCTTCTATCTAGAAATCCAATTTTATTTATAACTTCAAGGATCTTATCCACAAGTTCCATATTTTGATTCATCATATTATGTTTAGTTACTAAACATTACTTAAAATTCTTTATCTTTTTCAAAACTCTAAGATCTAATAGAAAATACTATTCAATCTAGATATTTAAATATTACTTTTAAAACAAAAAGAAAGCAAAATAATCAAAAAAACAAAATGTTTTTATATTTGCGTAAATTAATATAGTTAGTGTTTAGATACTAAACACTGAGCAATAAATAAAAATCAATTTAGAATCAGTATAAAATAAATTTGGAGGTAAAAAAGATGGATACATCAAAATCGGAAAAGATTGTAAACGATTATTTTCAATATGAACCGAAATATAAAAGAAAGATACATACATTTTCTGGAACCTTTGATACAACCCCTGAAAAGATTTTCCCTCTCTTATGTCCTGCAAGAGAAGCTGATTGGATCCCTGGATGGGATTGTAAGTTAATTTATACAGAATCTGGTTATGCTGAAGATAAGTGTATATTTCAAACTGGAAAATCCAATCATGTAGGTGAAGGTTTATGGACATTCACAGGATACCAACTAAATGAATATGTTGAATTTGTATTATTCCAACAAGATGTACTAACACATTCTAAAATCAATATAACTCAAAATAAAGATGGAACATCTACAACAACTTGGACACGTATTTTAACAGCATTATCCGAAGAAGGTAATAAAAAGATTGATAGTTTGCCTGTTGGAGATGATAATTCCAATCCTATTATTGAAATGATAGATCATTACCTGAAAAAAGGAAAGCATATTTCAAAATTATCACTTAACATGAAAATGGCACATAGTCAGCATTAATTATTTGAAAATATTCATAGATTTTAATGACAAAAGAAAAAAATCAACAAAGTTATTAAAGAACTAAATGATGAAAATAAACAGTAGTTTAAAATGAGTGTTTATTTATTTCTATTTTTTTTATTTTACAATATAATAATAATGGAAGCCGTAACACTTTTTTAT
>JBHLQA010000469.1:0-2914 GCA_048885285.1 Candidatus Odinarchaeota archaeon | reverse complement strand
TTCTAGATATATGGATAACAATTTTTTTAAAAATTTAATTGAAAAAGCCTATGATGCTTATTTTTTAATAGATGAATATGGTAATTTTCTCTATTCTAATAAAATTGCTAATGAGTTAGTTGGTTATAAAAAAAATGAATTAATAAAAATGTCATTTAAAGAAATATTATATCCAAATAATTGGAAAGAAATGAATGAGATCTTAAAAGAATCTAAAAGAAAGAGTAAACCTAAAAAGTTCGAATCCTTTTTAATAAAAAAAAATAATATAAGTATCCCAATAGAGATAAATATCCAAATTATTGAATGGAAAGGAACAAATTTATACTTTATTACCGTTCGAGATATTACTAGATATAATACTTCTACAGATAAGATTAAAAAAAACTATAATCAAATGATTTCTCCTAAATTTAAATTATCTATAGAAGATTTTGGAAGTTTAATAAATAAATCTGAATTACAGAGGCTTTTGGATGATTTTTATAAGCTTACAAAGATTGGTGTTGGAATAATGGATATGAAAGGAAATTTACTTGCGGTATCCAATTGGCAAGATATTTGTATTAAATTTCATAGAGTACATCCATTAACATCGAAGAATTGTACTGAGAGTGATACATATCTAATAAAAAGGCTCAGACCTGGTAAATATTCCTTATATAAATGTAAAAATAATATGTGGGATATGGCCACACCTATTATAGTAGGAAAGAAACATGTGGGTACACTTTTTATTGGACAATTTTTTTTTAAGGAAGAAGAAATTGAATATGAATTTTTCATAAAACAAGCTGAAAAATATGGTTTCAATAAGAAATTATATCTAGATGCATTAAATAAGGTCCCTCGATGGAGTAAAGAAAAAATTCATAATGCTATGGAGTTTTTAACTAAATTTGCATCAATGATCTCAGAATTGATCTATAACAATTTAGTTCTGAATAACTTACTGCAAGAAAAAGAACTTTTTCTTAAAGAAATCTTAAAATCATCACAGTTTAAAACACAATTTTTAGCGACAATGTCTCACGAGTTGCGAACACCATTAAATGCAATTATTGGTTTTACAGATTTGCTTTTAGAGGATTTACTTGGTCCAATTACAGAAGTTCAAAGAGAATATATTAAAGATATTAAAAGTTCTGCAGATTATCAATTTGAAATGATACAAAAGATATTAGATATTTCACAAATTGAATCTGGTCAGATAAGCTTAGATTTAAAATATTTTTCTTTAAAATCTATTATAGATCAAATTATATCGAATTTTAAACTTATGTTAGACAAAAAAAAAATTGAAATGATTGTAGTAGGTTTAGAAAATGATTTTGATATATATGCGGATCCAATTAGATTTAAAGAAATAATATTTAATTTAATAAGTAATGCGATTAAATATACTATAAAAGGTGAAATTCGACTAATAATAGAAGAAAACTCTAAATATTGGATTTTCAAAGTTAAAGACACAGGTATAGGGATTGATGAGAAAGATTTTGATATAATATTTGAGGAATTTAAAAGAGTAGATTCTCCTTATGTACTGTCTGTTCCGGGGACGGGATTAGGTTTGTCTTTAATAAAAAGATTAATAATCTTACATGGTGGAAATATTGAATTTGAAAGTAAAATTGGGGTTGGATCCACATTTTCTTTCAGAATTCCTAAGATTTAATATTTTTCTATTT
Organism: Candidatus Odinarchaeota archaeon; assembly: GCA_048885285.1. Lineage (GTDB taxonomy): Archaea > Asgardarchaeota > Lokiarchaeia > Sigyniarchaeales > SOKP01 > Loki-b32. Next base: position 1,223 of record JBHLQA010000469.1, on the reverse strand, counting down.
TATTGCCTATTGGACTCCTAATTTTATAAAATAAATACAATTTTCTATCTTTATTTAATAATTGTGAATTATTGGAGTACTGGAAAAAGTTTCTATAAATACGAACATAAGTCTATGTTAGCTTTTTCACATTTATGATAAGCTCAAATGCATTTCTATTTAAGAAGAAAAGTTATACAGAAGAATTGAAAAATTGGTACTAAAAAAATAATTAATTAACTTGACTAAGAAATCTATTAGTTACCTCCGTTTCAAAAATAGGTTCAAAGAATATACGATGATGAATATATACCTTACATATAATTTAAAGAATTTTTTTAGTAAATTTTGATGTTCAGAGATAATCATATGATTAGCTCCTGAACTTATACCCATTTTTGTAATCTCTATAGCAAGTTCTAAATTTTTGGCAATTCGTGGTCCTATTCTTCTATTTACCAACAAACCATACCCTTCATTTTTGATTGTTATGACTTTAGCACCTAATCTAATCTTTAACTTTAAATATTTACTTCTATTAAATCCTACTGCTTGTTTATCAAGTCTTAACAATCAATTAGAATAATATCTGAAACCCAAACTTTTTTATCTAGAATATCAAATTCAAGAAAGTGTTTTGGTAAATTATTCATTATTCCATAATAACTTCTTAGAAAACCAAATTTTTTATAAATAGGCTCCCCTAAATTGGAGGTATAGAGTATTTTAGTCTCACAACCCATTTCATCTGCAATTCTTAAAAGATTCCTAAAGATTTCTGTACCTACTCCTTTTCCCCTATATTCTGGTAAAACTGCCAAATAACCAAGACTACTTATTCTACCAAAAAAAACAACCCTCCAATATCAAAAATTTTTCCATTTTCTTCAGAAATAAGAAATTTTCCAAATTTTCAATCTATTAGTGCTTTCCAAATTTAGGCCTCCTCTTTAATACTCTCTGGAGGGCCTTTACCAAAAGCAATGTGCAAAATCTCTATACATTTTGAAATCTCTCTATCCACTGGCGCTCTAATAATATATTTACTCATATATATCTAGTAGTATTAGTTTTTTTTAAAAGTATAAACATAAATAAATCAATTTTTTTAAATATTTCAAAGATTTTTTGGTTTTTCTTACTTTCTATTCATTCTATTAATAGAAGGGTTTTAAAATTGAATTTAAAGATTGAAGAATTATCTGAAAAGATAAGAGGAATGGAATCTAAAGAAGCTGTGGAAA
>JBHLQA010000468.1:0-2917 GCA_048885285.1 Candidatus Odinarchaeota archaeon | reverse complement strand
CACATTATGTCGTTCCATCAATTTTTGTTAATTTTTTTGCTAAAATTTTCAGAATACCGACTATTTTGCATGGTAGAGCAGTAGATGTGAATTATCTTCCATACTATAGTATCAAGAGTAAGATTTTATTGTTAATAGCTGGAAAGTTAAATAATATTATTATAACAGTATGCAAATCTATGAAGAATGATTGTTTAAGATTTAAAATACCACAAAATAAAGTCAAAGTAATTTACAATGGAATAGATTTTAAAAAATTTAATCCAAAAGAAAAAACTTTTTTTTCAAATCAACGCTCGTTGGAATTAATACATGCAGGACAGTTTATTCTCAGAAAAGGGCAACATTTAATTATTGAAGCATGTAAACAGTTAAAAGATAATAAAATTAAATTTCATTTAACTCTAATTGGGGATGGCATCCAAAAAAAAACATATGTTGAGTTAATTCATAAATATAATTTAGAAGATTATGTAGATTTAATAAAATGGATTGAACCTAATGAAATGCCAAATAATTTACAAAAAGCTGATTTGCTGGTATTTCCATCAATAACTGAAGGGTTACCAAATGTAATATTAGAAGCAATGAGTATGAAATTAGCAGTAATATTAACAGGAGTAGACGGAAATTTAGAGCTAGCTCAAAATATTGGATGTATTTTAGTTGAAAAAAACAATCCTCAACAAATATTCAAGGCAATTTTACATTATTATAATAATCCCAAAGATATTGAAATTGGAGGAGAGATCAATAGGAAATTCATTGTTAACACATTTAGCTGGGAAAAACATGGAAAAGAGTTATATCATGTTTATAATTGTTTAGTAAACAAGAGGAAGAACATAAATCAAAAATAGAAAGATAATTCCTAGATATGAATAGTAAATTTATGTTATATATTACCTTAGAAACTGGACTCCTACCAGAAGTCTATTATATTTAAATTTGATTCTCAATTACATATTTCATTAGTCTAATATAATTTTTTACTAATTTTTTTTATGACTATTTTATTGGATATAGTAATAATTATTTTGAAGAGTACAGTTAATTGTCAAATATTAAATATTTTAATTATATAAAAGAATATGGATTAATTCTAACATTTAAATTAATATTAAGACGTTTGGGAATAAAGATTTATCCCAAAATTAAATACCCATTAAAAAGTCATAACATTCAGTTAAAAGTTTATTTTAAATATTTTAAATGGAAAAATATTGAAAAAGGATTGTGGGAATTGAATTGTATTAATTTTTTTTCAAGAATTTTAAAGAAAAATCAAATAATTTTCGATGTTGGCGCATGGGTTGGAGCTTATACATTATTGTTTTCAAAATTAACAGGCTTACATGGTAAAGTGTATGCTTTCGAACCAGATTTAAAAGCTTTTAACGTACTGCATGAAAATGTAAAAATTAACAAATTAAGTAATATAATCTTAGAAAATAAAGCATTAGGAGATTCTGAAGGTATTAGCGAACTGTTTCTTTTTGGGGGGGGAGGTCAAAGCACAAGTTCCTTAATACAACATAGAAAAGATTCAGAAATGCAAGTCGAAAAAATTATCACTACAACAATTGATAAATATTGTGAAGCAAATAATATACATCCAGATGGGCTCAAAATTGATGTTGAGGGGGCTGAGAGTTCAGTTATAGAAGGATGTAAAAATACGATTTCAAGATTTTCACCATGGATTGTTTTGGAATTTCATGGAGACTTTATGAATGAAAATGATAGAAAGAAAAATTGGCAGAATATCACTAAGTCATCAAAAAAGATTATTTTTTTAGAAGGGGAAAGTAAAAATTATCGATATGGGAGTTTTGTTAAAGAATTTCCTGATTGTAATCATTTTAAAGTGTTTATTCAATATTAGTTTATTTTAAAATCATTTCCAATTGAATTGAGTTAATTTATGATTTTATTACTTTTTTCTAATTTTATGTAAATTAAATAAAAATTTCTTTAAACGCCAAGGAAATTTCTCAGTAAAATATACATAGAAAATTATTGAATAAAGTGTACTTCTTATTTTTAAGAAACGTTTATTATAATTATTAATTTCATAAGCCCATTTTTTTAGTGTCCTTAACGAATTTTCATATGTGTAATATGGTGGTGGTTTTTTTGTCAGCCAGTAATTATCATCAATAAATTGCTGTGCTTTAGCTAACTCATATAATTGAGTCCCAGGAAATACCATAGTTAAAGAAACTGAAAAATCTTTAGGTTTAATGATTTTCAATAATGTAATAGTTTTCTTAATAGTTTCATTTGATTCACCAGGATTTCCAACCATTAACAAAAGTCGAGTTGGAACCTTATTTTTTTTGTATATATTAATTCCTTTTATAATAGATTGAAGTGATAAATTTTTATTAATTGTTTTACGTATTTTTTTTGAGCCAGATTCGATCCCAAAAGCAGCAAAATCACATCCGGCCCTTTTTAACCAAACTACTGATTCATCTGTAACACTGTCTACTCTTGTAGTTATATTAAATCTTATTTTTAAATTTCGTTTAATTATTTCTTTACAGATTTCTATTCCTCTTTTAGGGATTACGTTAAATGAATCATCTCTAAAAGTAAAATATCTAAAACCAAATTTTTTGTAATAAAAATCAATCTCATCAACAACGTTTTTGGGTGATCTAAAACGCCATTTTAAACCCCAAAATAATGTTGATGAACAAAATTGACAATTATAAGGACAACCTCTTGATGATACAATACCAATTGTTCCTTTATTTCTCTTCACATCCAAAGATATTTTATCTTCTTCTTGGTGAACATATTTAAGATTTGGATTATATATTTTAAATATATTAATTTGGTCCTCTGAAAAAGGAAATGGTAAATCATCCAAATCTTTTATGTAATAATCTTTTTTCACGGGATTTTTTAT